>JAUQXG010000341.1 GCA_030834765.1 Lutispora sp. | reverse complement strand
AGTTAATTTTTCAGATGCACTATCTCAAATCGTTATATGGGTCATAAAATTTGCCCCATTAGGAATCATGGGTCTTGTATTTGATTCTATTGCTACAAGTGGAATCCAAACCTTACTCAGCTATGGACAATTACTTTTAGTTTTGGTTGGTTGCATGATATTTGTAGCCGTTGTTGTCAATCCAATCATTGTGTTCATAAAAATTCGTCAAAACCCATTTCCACTTGTTTTTAAATGCTTAAAGGAAAGTGGGATTACAGCATTCTTTACACGTAGCTCAGCAGCAAACATTCCTGTAAATATGAGTTTGTGTGAAAAACTAGGTTTAGATAAGGATACCTATTCTGTATCTATACCACTAGGTGCCACCATCAACATGGCTGGTGCAGCTGTTACTATTTCTGTTTTGACCCTTGCGGCGGTTAAAACTCTTGGCATTTCAGTGGATTTACCTACAGCATTAATCCTCAGCGTACTGGCGGCTGTATGCGCTTGCGGTGCTTCAGGTGTAGCTGGTGGTTCACTACTTTTGATTCCTTTAGCATGCAGTTTATTTGGAATACCAAATGAGATTGCTATGAAGGTAGTTGGTGTAGGCTTTATCGTAGGTGTTATACAAGATTCTTGCGAAACAGCACTTAACTCATCTACTGATGTACTTTTCACAGCAGCAGCTGAATTTGGTCAGTGGCGTAAAGAAGGGAAAAAAATCGTTATTAATAAATAGAAATTAAGTCGTGGTATTATTTTTATACCTACAAAAGTTCCCTATGACAGTTTATGATCTGTCATAGGGGACTTTTATTTTAAATAAATCAGGATTTGTTTCTATTTTTTTCATTCTCCAAATTAGAGATTGTGTTAATATAATAGTGAAAGGCAAAGAAGCTGATTCATATTGAGTATTGGAGGGAAATAAATGGATTTTGATGTTTTAGTTGATAGAAGAAATACAGATTGTGTCAAATGGGATGGATTAAAAGCAGTATATGGAAGGGATGATATTTTACCCCTATGGGTTGCAGATATGGATTTTAAATCAAGTCCGAAAATAATAGAAGCAATCATAGAAAGAGCAAATCATGGAGTTTTTGGATATCCAATTGGCTCAAAAGAAGTTTTTCAGCCTTTTATAGAATGGAATGAAAAAAGAAATAGCCTATACATAGATGAAGGATGGATACTGCCATGTCCTGGAATTGTGACAGCATTTTGCCTAGCCGTACTTGCCTTTACAAAAGAAGGAGAAAAGATAATGATACAAACCCCTGTTTATCCTCCCTTTTACTCCAGTGTAAAAGACAATAACAGAGTGATGATAGAAAATCAGCTCATAGAAAATGAAGGCTATTATACCATAGATTTTGAGGATTTTGAAAAGCAGATAAGAGAAAATGACGTAAAGCTTTTTATATTATGCAATCCGCATAACCCAATAGGCAGAGCCTGGAATAAAGAAGAGCTAAAAAAGATGGCAGATATTTGCCTGAAATATGATGTGAAGATATTTTCCGATGAAATACATTCAGACCTTTTATTTAAAAGAGCAAAGTTTACTTCCATTTTATCCTTGGATGAAAAGTATAGAGATATTGCAGCTGCAGCTATGGCTCCAAGCAAAACCTTCAACATAGCTGGACTTTTCTCATCTATAGTGGTAATACCCAATGAAGATATAAAGGGTATATATCTAAAAATTAGCGAAAGCCTACACATAGGGAGTCTCAATATATTTGGACTTACAGCAATGGAAGCGGCCTATAAATATGGAGAAATATGGTTGAAGGAAGTTTTAGAATATATAGAAGGAAACTCGGATTATATGGAAACCTTTATAAAAGAAAATATGCCAGAAATAAAATATAGAAAGCCAGAAGCAACATACTTAGGCTGGCTGGACTTTAGAGCACTTTTCCCGAAAGCCCAGGATTTGGACAACTTCCTAATAAACAAAGCAAAGGTAGCGCTCAATAATGGAATAGCCTTTGGCAAAAAAGGGGAAGGCTTCGCTAGAATAAATCTAGGCTGCCCAAGATCAATTCTGGAAGAAGCACTGAATAGGATAAAAGAGGCTTTATAGAAAAATACAGACTGGAACAAATATATTTTGCTTCAGTCTGTATTCTTTTAGTTCTATTTCGCGACAGGCCTTTTCTGAATTTATATCTATTTTTCAAGTATATCCTTAAGCTCCATTAAATTAAAAATCTCATAAGTAGGATTTATCCCTGTTTTGTTTACCATTTTATCAGGATTAAACCAGCAAGTATCTATGCCAAAATTTATCCCGCCTTGTATATCAGAGGTTAAACTATCTCCTACTATTAATACCTTGCTCTTATCAGTATGCCTTATATTATTTAAAGTCTGCTCAAATATTCTAGGATCTGGTTTTGATACCAAAACCTCTTCAGATATTACGATATCCTCAAAGTATTTTCCTATAACAGATTTTCTGATTCTCTTATCCTGAACATCTTTAAGACCGTTGGTAATAATAGTAAGTCTATAATTCTTATGCAGACTTTCTACAAGGTCCATACTATCTTCATATAAAAAAGATGCAAGAGATAAATGCTTCATATAGGCTTTTGCAAATTTGCCCTCATCAAATGCAGTATTTAAGCTATGTGATAATCTTTTAAATCTCTCGATCTTTAACTTTTCCTGAGTGATCAATCCACACTCAAACTCTTTCCATATAGCCGTATTGATATCGTGGTAAATTTTTAAATGATGATTTTCATCATATTCTATGTCAAATTCAAGCATCGTATTTTTAAAAGCATCTCTTTCGGATTTTTTGAAATCAAATAAAGTCTCATCTGCATCAAATATTATTATCTCGTATTTCATAATAAACCTCCTCATAAAGTTAGATTTTCTAATGATTCAACATGCTTAAGCATTCTCACTTAATTTAAGATTTCCTTGTTCGTACTTATTATCAACTTTCGCATTCAATACAAGTCCTATAAGGAATAGCACTCCTCCTATTACCTTGCCCTTAGAAAAAATATCTAAGTATATATAATCTATGATTGCACTTGTAAGTATTTGACCTATGAAGCGAAGCATCACTACATATACCGCAGGCACTTTAGGGACGATTATGTTAAACATATAGGTTGTTAAAACTCCTATAAAACCTCCTAGGAAATATGGTAGGGGAATAGATCTTATAGCGGAATAAGATGGCATAGATTTCATCATCATAGCACAAAGTATCATAGAAGATACTGTAGCCATTAAATAGTTTATCACAACTCCATTTAGCATACCTTCTCTTTGAGCAAGATTGCCATTTAACATCATATTGATAACTATTGTTATACCTGTTAGAAACGATAAGAATATATATACCATTTTACCCCTCCTTACAGGGCAATCATAATGATTGTTCCAAGTGAAATGATTGAAAATCCTAGTATTTTTTCTTTCTTAAACCTATTAACTGGCATTCCAAACAATCCAAAATGCTCCACCAAGCTAGACATGATAAGCTGCCCAAATAAAGTCACTCCTATAGCAAGCGTTAATCCTATTTCAGGGATAGATATATTGTTTAAAAATATAGTTATAACACTTAATATACCTGGCAGAAAAAACATAAGCGGCACCTTTTTTAGATTTGAAAACCTGTTTTTCTTTATGATAGATATGGTCATAATCAATATAAATCCTAGCACATGATATATGAATGTACTCATATAAGGCCCTGTTATGATTGCTAACATTCCATTTAAGAAAATCATTACAGCAAGTATAATACCATTTATAAGAGCTAAGTTTTTATACATATATAAATTCCTCCTGAACTTTACAACTCTTTATAAATAAATTACAATATCTATATAAATTTGCACATGACATATGTCATGCTAAGGAGGATTTATGAGAAGAATTTCAGATAATGATCTCTTAAACCATTATATCGTCAAGCATCATATAGAAAACATATTTGATAAAGATATACTAAAACATGCACAGCTTCATTTTTATGAAAAAGAGGAGTACATATTAGAAGCAGGGTCTAATCTTGAATATTACTATTTGCTTGTAGATGGAAAAATCAAAGTTTCTTATCCTTTTGAAAATGGAAAGTCAATGCTTTTAAAGTTTTATAGAGAATTTAATTCAATAGGAGATTTAGAGCTTTTGAAAAACATTCTGATACTTTGCGATATTGATGCAATAGAAGATACTTATTTGATAGCAATATCTTCAGAAATACTTAGAAAAGAATATTTAGATAATGTAAAGTTTCTACACCATTTAATAGATTCTTTAAGCGAAAAACTTTATGCCACCATTAATAATGGTTCATACAACTTTGTATATCCACTTATAAATAGATTATCCAGCTATTTGGTTGAGCATATAACGGATAAAAATTATATCGTTTTACATTCATCCTATATAGAAATTGCTCAATTCTTAGGAACAACCTATAGGCATTTAAATAGAACACTGAAAGAGCTTGAATCAAAATCAATTATAAATTGGGAGAATAAAAGAATATATATAGTAGATGAGGATAGACTTCGAGAGTTAGCCAAAAACTTGTATATGAAATCTCTTTGAATATTAGAATGCTAGGAAAAATATGAAGTATATTTAAGAATAGCAGCATCTAATAAAATAATAAATAAAATTCATAAAAGAAACCATGCTTCTTTCAACGAAGCATGGTTTCTTTAATACACAACAGAGTAATCATGTTATCATACTATCACTCAATATTTATAGTATGTTTGTCAAAAATCAAATTGCAGTCTCTGAACACAACTGCTTCACAGTGGACTCATACTCAAATAAAACACAGCCTCCATCATGTTTCTTTGTCAATAATTCTCCACTAGTCAGCCTTGCAAAAAGTGGGGAATGGAGAGCTTCCTTCAAACTTTTCTCTTTGAGGTTGGTATCCGAATACGGAGAAAACGGGCAAGGTTCGGCACTTCCTTGAGCATTGATATGAAAGAAACCTCTTCCAGCGGCAAGGCAGCCTCCAGATGCTTTCTCATCGCCAGGGAAGGAAATAAATATCATTCCATCATCTACATCACGCAGAACATCAAGCCTACAATCCAGATATTGACGTTCTTCATCCGACAGAGCTAGTGCCTTTGTTGAATCATCTACTGGCACATACTCTACATAGATGATAGCTTTACAGCCATGATTGCGCAGCTCAGTTAAAAATATATTTGAGGTCACATCTGTCAGATTCTCCTTCGTCACGGTGACAGATACGCCATAGAGTATCCCTTTGCTATCAAGACCAGTCATCACAGCAAACAGCTGGCGGTACATACCTTGCCCTCGCCTTTCATCGGTTATTTTTAAGCTGCCCTCAATACTTAAAATCGGTACAAGGTTACGGTTTTTATTAAAGATATGCAGGTAGCCCTCTTCAAGCATGGTGCCGTTTGTAAAGATTGGGAAAATGATATCAGGATGCCTTGTTGCCTCATCAATCACATCATGCCTCATGAGAGGCTCACCCCCGGCTAACAGAATGAAGCTGATGCCCATATCCTCTGCTTGGTGAAAAATCCGTCCCCATTCTACAGATGTCAGCTCTATATTATTTGCATGGTCCGAACAAGTATGATTGGCACGGGCATAACAGCCTGCACAATGCAGATTGCACTTTGAGGTAATGCTGGCAATCAAAAAAGACGGTATATGCTCACCATTTTGAGTGGCATTCTCTCGAAGCTTTGCTGCTTTATTAGCGGAAAGGATATACTTTGACAAAAAGAGGCTTTCTCTAGGATTGGTGAGTGTGGCCTTGATTGCATATTTTACTAAATTTTCAACTCCATCTGCTAAATATTGTTCTAAATTAAAGCTATTATCCATTCTTCTATTACCTTCTTTATTATGTGCTAGATACGCATCCCAACACTTTATAGAGTAGCATATATAGTGTATGGGCTTCTTGGGGGTCAAGGTTAATACACTGTCCGATTTTGATGGGTATGCTAACAGCCTGCTCTTTTAACGCCTCACCTTTCTCAGTAATAGTCACAATCACGCTGCGCTCATCTTGCACTGCTCGTTCACGTGTGACCAACCCCTGCGCCTCCATCTTTTTTAGAAGCGGAGTAAGGGTACCGGAATCCAGATACAAATGTTCGCCCAGCATTTTAATGCTAACACTCTTTTGCTCCCATAATACCATCATGGCAATATACTGGGTATAGGTCAAACCAATCTCATCTAAAAAAGGGGTATATTTTTTAACAACTTCTTTGGCACAGGCGTAAAGTGGGAAGCATAGCTGATTCTTAAGTTTTAAAATTTCATCGTTCATCTGGCTTACGCCTCCTTTGCATTCTTACTGTCTATATATCTTTTGCACAGGGATCATTGGTTTTGTATCATATCTTATGAGATGATTTCTTTTACAAATGCTTGTACGTTCTCAATATCCCGTTTATCTGGTTTTCCTCTATGCATAAATTTGAACTGACCCCTACAATGAAATTCTCTTTCATCTATTGATATACCTTTCTCACTGAGAAGCTTCTTGACTTGAGCATAGGTAGATGAAAGAATCGCAGCGGTACTGAAACTGACAACTTTCTTTACACGGGAATCCAATGAATCAATAAATGCTTTTACTTTTGGGTCAATGCCCGCTGCATACACAGAACTTCCGAGGAACAGAATATCTACATCTTCTTCAATAGGTACATCCACTGTCTCAGCATGTACGCCTGCTGCTTTGGCAATGGCCTCTGCCAGCTTCTGCGTATTGCTGGTTTTTGTATAATATCTGACTGCTATTTTCATATCTGTGTTCATTATAACAGCTCCTTTATCTTTTTTTTATATTGAAGAGTGAATCCCTAAGCAATACCTCGTTGTGTCTTTGGCTGTGATTTCATATAAACTCATGACTTTTCATCTTCGTATAAATTGGTTACAATTTAATTTTACGAAATTGAAATATTTTTGTCAATGGAATTTTAAAATTGCATAAAAGCACTAAATATTAAGACTAAAAGATTGTTGATATATTTGAGAATATGCTCTTTTTTATAAAATATCACTTCTAAACTGATATCTATATAAGGGGCAAGTTTCAATAACCTTTCAATAGACACCATTCTCAATGGGATCGACTCCAATTTTCTTGCTACCATCCAATGAACAAATACTACAAGATAGCCGCATCAAGAGTGTATATTATATTTTTTCTAATTCTTCAACAGTTCTATCATTTATTACATCGCCTGTATTTAAAGTAGTTTTGGACTCTATTAGCATCACGTGAACCTCTCCGTCAGCAACAGGCATATGCTCCACGCCTCTGGGGATGACGATAAACTCACCCTCTTGCAAGAAAATATCTTTATCCCTAAATTTGATTGTCAATATTCCTTTTAGTACATAAAACATTTCATCTTCATTTTGGTGGGTGTGCCATATAAAATCTCCTTTAAATTTAGCTATTTTTACATAGGATTCATTGACTTCACCAATAATTCGGGGACTCCAGTATTCATTAAAAAGACCAAGCTTTTCTAAAATATTAATCTTTTCCATTTTGTACACCTTCCAATTTTATAATAATTAAGTTAAGAATAAGAGGTAGAAGATTCTTATATAACCTATAAATACATAATTTTGCCACAAAATAACGGTTTTTATTACCGCTATTTTATCTCATACCCGATGAAATAGCAATAAAGCGCGGGTTCGCCGACTTCCCTCGCGACCCATTTGTAGCATTCATAGATGAAAAATGGCGGGAAGTCTACCACAGCAAGTATTTTCAAGTTATGCTGATGGACACATGGGGATGGATGATGTGGCAGTGTCTTGGGATTAAGGGCGGCATTACAACCGACCTTTTGGCAAGCTACCCCAGGGAGCGGAAGTACCGTTTTTGACTATGTAGTAAGCGTTGAACCCATTATTGGCAAAAAATGAATTTGCGAAAGTGGAAATCGCATATGGGTTGACAGAGTTTTGAAGTGGTTGAGCGACAAAGACAGGTACATTATTGGGCTTCTTGAACAAGGCTATATATAATTCATATTTAATAAAAAAAGTATAAATGTTTTATAAAACACCTTGACTTTGACACCGTGTCGTACTTTATACTTAAACATAGGAAAAAGAAAAGAGATATAACATGGAACTTCAAACAATCGGTCAAGTGTCTAAGAAAAAGTAAAAATTAATATTAACGAAAACAAAAACGAGGTATGCAATGGAAGATTATAAAATTGGCTCAATCATATCATTCGGCGACTACAACTGGCGTGTGCTTGACACGCAAGGAAATGCAGTTTTGATGATAACTGAAGATATTATAGAACAACGTGCTTACCATGATGCTTATAAAGATATAACATGGGCTGACTGCGCGTTAAGAAAATATCTTAATGGTGAATTTTATGACAAATTCACCGCAACTGATAAATCAAGAATAATTCCGGTGTTAAATAAAAATCCTGACAATCAGTGGTATGGTTCAAAGGGCGGAGCAGATACGCAAGACCGTATATTTTTATTAAGCATTGAGGAAGTGTGCAGATATTTCGGTGATAGCCGTTCAAAACTGCTAAACCGAGGAAAAAATCAAAGATATTGGTTCGAAAGAAAAGATGAAAATAACAGTAAGCGAATAGCAAGACTTGAGGGTAAAGAATGGGGTTGGTGGTGGTGGCTTCGGTCGCCCGGTCGCGTTAATGTAAAAGCCGTATACATCTTCGGGACTGACGGTACTATAGGTATCCAAGGCAACAATATATTGAAAGGCAACATCAGCGATGGCAAATGTACAGGCGGCGTTCGTCCCGCTTTGTGGATGAAGCTGTAATGTAATTTAAATCATAACAAATAAGCATAACGGACGTAAAACCGTAGATTTAATGTAACGTAGAGAGTTTATATTATCTTGTGATGGATATTAAAGAGAGGGGTCTATGCAAATGAAAACTATGCTGAAAATTATGCGAATGCGTAAAAGCGCTGGAGGAACACCTCACCAAGAAGCAACGCTTCAGGCTATACGAACAAAATGGAAGATTAAGTCAGTTGATGTGTCTCCCCTTAGCGAAAATATTGTAAACCCCGTTGTATTTACGTTTGAGATAGTGGATTAATAACACACTTACCGAATAAGCATTAGTCTGCCTATGCCATCACAATACCGCACACCATAATTATTGAGATTTTGAACAACAAAATAATTATTCAGTAATCTTGATGAGAAGAATCAAAATATATTAATAAAGTAATTTAAGATATGTACAGTTGGTATAATTAATTATATAATTAGGATGTATAGATTTGACATTTTTCTAAAGAGTGTCTAATCAATTTTGCAAGTGTAAGACTATACTGTGTTTTCAGAAAAATCTTGCATTTTGCAGCCTGCTCAATTATCATTTTATTTGTGCATGGAAAAGTGCACAGAATGGAGGATTTTGATGATATCTAAAGACATGATTAAATTAGGGACACAAAGATCCGTAATCCGTGAAATTTTTGAATTTGGAAGACAACGCGCAGCAATTGTAGGGAAAGAAAACATACATGATTTTAGTATAGGCAACCCAAATGTACCAGCACCAAAAGAAGTACAAGATGCCATTATGGATATTGTGAAAAATGAAAGTCCAGTGGAATATCACAGTTATACCAGTTCACCAGGTGCTGATGAGACAAGAGAAACCATTGCAAAATCCTTAAACAAACGTTTTGGTACAAATTTTACAATGAAAAATCTGTTTATTACTTGCGGTGCGGCTGCATCACTTAATATCTGCTTAAAGGCAATGACTGCAAGTAGTGATGATGAATATATTGTATTTGCACCTTATTTCTCTGAATATAAGTTTTTTATAGAAGCTGCAGGAGGTAAATTTGTTATGGTACCTGCAGATATGGAAGCTTTTCAAATTGATTTTGATAAATTTGAAAAAGCAATTAATAAAAATACAAAGGCAGTATTGATTAATTCGCCAAACAATCCATCAGGAGTTGTTTACACAGAAGCGACTATCCAGAAACTTGCAATGATATTGAAGAAGAAAT
>JAUQXG010000032.1 GCA_030834765.1 Lutispora sp. | reverse complement strand
AAAAACCCAAGAAACTTCGATGCAAGAAGTTTCTTGGGCTTTTGCAGAGCGATTTTACTCACTAAATAGTTAAATATCAATAACATTATAGGGTATAAACATTTAAATTTCAACAGCATTTTTGTAAATAAACTGAGAAATTATCCAATAAGATTTTTTATATATTTAGGCAATACAAAACACGCTTTATGAAGGTCCTTATGATAATATTTTGTATCTATATCTTTAATTTTATTTTCATCAATAGTCAATGGATCATATTTTTTTGAACCGATAGTAAAACTCCAATACACCCCAGGATAAGTGGGGATTGCTGCCATAAACATTCTTGTTATTGGAAAGGCAGTTTTTATATCATGAAAAACCTTTTTTACAACTTGTGGCAGATAAATAGGAGTTTCAGTTTGTGCTACAAAAATACCATCTTCAGTAAGGCATTCATATAAGGAATTATAGAAATTTACATTAAATAGACCTTCTGCTGCGCCAAAAGGATCTGTTGAGTCCACTATAATAACATCAAATTCTCCTTTATGGTCAATTACATATTTTATTCCATCACCTATGAAGACTTCACATCTGGGATCATTTAGAGCACTACTTATTTCAGGAAGATATTTCAAAGATAAGTCAACTACTCTTTCATCAATTTCGCAAAGTACAACCTTTTCTACAGATGGGTGCTTAAGTATCTCTCTAATAGCTCCGCCATCTCCACCTCCAACAACAAGAACTTTCTTTGGGTTGTTGTGAGTGAATAGAGGGATATGTGTTATCATTTCGTGATAAACAAACTCATCTTTGATTGTAGTTTGAACGATACCATCTAATACTAGCATACGCCCAAACTCATATGTATCTAAAATTGCAAGATCTTGATACTTTGTTTTCTCTATGTGCAATGTTTCTTTTATTTTATAAGTCATCACAGCATTTTCTATTTGTTTCTCTTTTAACCATAAATCCATAATAAAACTCCTTTCATAATTCAACCTTATAAGTTTATTACAATAGCATTGAGTTATCAATACTTTTACGAATAATTATCGATTATATATTTTACAGTGTCATAAGCGGCATTTGGCTTGCATAAGAAATCAGAGATTTGCTGTATGCTCCTTAATCTAGGTTCGAAATTCAGAATCTGCTTAATAAGGGGAGGGATTTTTTTAATATCATTAGCTGTCACCGCTACTCCGGAATTTAGCAAATACTCGGTATTTTCTGATTCTTGACCAGGTAATGGTGAGAAAATGACAAGTGGCTTTTTTTTGCATAATATTTCTGCTGTAGTAACTCCTCCAGGCTTAGAGATGATACAATCAGATATTTCCATTAGTTCATGAATATTGCTTATGAAACCGTATATCATTAGCCTATTATTCGTTTTTAAAGATTTGAGCTTAGCTTCTAATCTGTTATTTCTTCCAGCAACAGCAAGAATTTGTATATCATCAAACTTATTATCCAATTCTTTTACAATATTGTTTATAGCTCCTAGACCAAGGCCACCGCCCATAACTAATATAGTTCGTTTGTTGCTTAAATCAAGTTTAGACAGAATTTCATCATGATTTAGCATTTTTGAAAAATCTGGCCTTACCGGAATACCGTAGGGCAAAATCTTGCTTGAAGGTATATGATACATTTCTGCTAAATAAGATAAGTTCTCATGGGCAATTACATAATAGTCAGTTTCAGCATTTATCCAAGAAGAATGAATTGTAAAGTCCGTGATGGTTGATATAAGAGGGCATTCAATCATATCTCTTTGCTTTAATGCTGAAATAATTGAGGATGGAAAGCTGTGGGTACAAATTATAGCATTTGGATTAAAGTTATTAATAGATTTTCTGAGTTTACTAGATATAAGTTTATTAGCGATATCATTTATATCAATAAGAGGATTGACCTTATCAGTTCTCGCATATATTGTTCCCCAAGCTTTGGGATAAAATTTTAGTATATTTAAATAACTATCAAGAATCACTTTATCTAGTATAGGGCTAAGAAGGTTAATTGTATTAATGATTTTGACTTTAGCATTATTGTTTTGGCGTATAATCTCATTTCTTAATGTGTTTGCAACTTGGTCATGGCCATTTCCTATTGAAACAGAGAAAATAATAATATTCATTCAATCACTCCCGAATCTCTATATAAGTCTAGAATTTAGTATATCATAAAGAGGATAAATATATAAATGTATTTCCCTTTTTATCATATAAAGCACCTGAAATTATCTAATTCATTTTTTCGTCAAAAATCACTTTTTTTTATCAAAAAATACTTTTAGATTCTTACAAATAAATACAAAACATAACATAATTCATTGAAGGTAAAAAAATATATTTAAAGAATTATATATATGCAATAATTAAGGGAGGTAAAATAATGAGTTTAAATGTAGATCTAATAGACAACTTTTTAATAGTAAAAATATTTGGCGAGCTTGACCATCATAGTTGTGATGAAATTAGAAATAAGCTAGATAAAGAGATTATGGTTAAAAATCCGAAGAACCTTGTTTTTGATATGGAATCATTAAACTTCATGGATAGTTCAGGAATAGGTGTAATAATTGGAAGATATAAGAAAATACTTTTAAGTGGTGGAAAGGTTGGAATCATAAATATTAAACCTCAGGTAAAAAGAATATATGATATTTGTGGGTTGAATAAAATAATACCTCTATACAATGATTTGAAACAAGCAATGAAAAGTATGTAAAGGAGTTATAGTGATGAAGATTGAAAATGAGATGAAATTAGAATTTCTAAGCAAATCACAGAATGAGAGTTTTGCAAGGACTGTGGTAGCAGCATTCGCCGCGCAATTAGATCCTACGATAGAAGAATTATCTGAAGTAAAGACTGCAGTATCAGAGGCAGTAACGAATGCAGTAATTCATGGTTATGAGTATGGGGAAGGAAAAATAGTTATTATTTCTAGAATTTATGAAAGATGTATAGAGATTGAAGTAATAGATAATGGTAAAGGAATAGATGATATCAGCCTTGCAATGCAACCCCTTTATACATCGAAACCTGAACTTGAAAGATCAGGAATGGGATTTACTGTTATGGAAACCTTCATGGATGAGGTTATTGTAGATTCGAATGCTGGTATAGGTACCAGTATAAAAATGAAAAAAACTTTTAGTATTGTATAAGAGGTAGATTTATGGAGCGGGTAGAAATTTCTCATGAGGAAACCATGAATCTAATTTGCTCATCACAAAATGGAGATGTGAAAGCTCAAAATTTTTTAATCGAAAATAATATGGGGTTAGTTAGAAGCGTTGTGAAACGTTTCTTAAATAGGGGCTGTGAATATGATGATTTAGTCCAAATTGGTAGTATCGGTTTATTAAAAGCAATAAAAAAGTTTGATACATCGTTTAATGTAAAGTTCTCTACATATGCTATACCTATGATTATTGGAGAAATAAAGAGGTTTTTAAGAGATGACGGCATCATTAAAGTTAGTAGAAATCTCAAAGAATTAGCATACAAAGCTAATACGATGAGAGAAAATATGGAGAAAACTTATGGGCGAGAACCGACAATTTCTGAGCTAGCTGTTGCGTTAGATATAACAAGAGAAGATTTAGTACTTGCATTAGATTCAACAAACGCTACACATTCGTTATACGAAACAATACACCAGGACGATGGATCTCCAGTACTGCTGATAGATAAAATAAAATGCAATGAAGGCCAGGATAATATGGTTGTAGATAAAATTGCTCTTAGACAAATGCTGCAATCCTTAGATGCAAGAGAAAGACAAATCATTGTATTAAGATATTTTAAAGACAAGACACAGTGCCAGGTTGCAGATTCTTTAGGGATATCTCAAGTTCAAGTATCTAGGATAGAAAAAAGAGTATTAAATAAAATCAAAGAAGAGATGTTATAACCCAATGCTCAATCGAGCATTGGGTATTTTTTAAAAAAATTTGCATGAAAAACATATAAAAGCTCAATAATAATTTTAGATTGTTATTGAGGTGCAAAACATATGAAAAAAATAAGTTTTGTTTTTGTTCTAGGTTTATTAATAACTTGTGGTCTATTATCATTTTACTATTTAAATAAAAAATCATCAGATGAAGTACCAGAAAAAGCAATTTTAGTTATGAAAAAAAATCTAAAAAGCAATACGATAATAATTATTAAATAAGTAGGTGTTAGTTATGATTAACAAAGAATATTTTAAAATCAGAAAAAATTTTCTTATGTTTGAACAAGAAACAGAAAATGAGATTAGGTCAGATATAGAAAAAAATATAACAAATAATATGTTTAAGATGTTTGACTAGCTGAAAGGAGTTTTATGAATAGTTGGATGGACACAAAAGAGTATGAAAAGCTGGTAAAGGAAAATCTGCCAAAAGCAAATACTTTTAAAAATTCTATATATGCTTTTATATTTGGAGGATTTATTTGCGATATTGGACAGCTCATTAGTAAAATTCTAAAGGATTACGGTTTAACCTCTGAAACAGTTGCTTCTTTTACCACATTAATAATGATATTTATTGGAGCATTTTTAACTGGAATTGGAGTATATGATAACATCGGTCGAGTTGCAGGAGCAGGAAGTATTGTACCAATAACTGGATTTGCTAATTCTATTGTAGCGCCAGCTATGGAATATAAGAGAGAAGGCTTTGTTTTTGGTGTTGGAGCTAAAATGTTTAGTGTTGCGGGACCCGTACTGGTTTATGGAATTTCAACATCTGTTTTAATTGGTCTAATATATTATCTATTATATTATTAGTGCAGGATGTGTTTTAATGGCAAAAAGAAAAGTTGGACAACAAACAATAAAATTAGAATCTGCTCCCTACATAATTTCATCATATTCAATAGTAGGTCCAAAAGAAGGCAGTGGTCCTTTATTAAAATACTTTGACAGTATTGTTCAAGATGACTATTTTGGTGAAGAGAGCTGGGAGAAGGCTGAAAGCAAGATGATGATAGAAGCAATAAAATATTCCATTAAAAATAGTAACTTGGGGATAGAAAATATAGATTTTCTATTAGCTGGAGATTTATTAAATCAGCTTATTTCTTCTAATTTTGCAGCAAGAGCTTTACAAATACCTTTTTTTGGCTTATATGGTGCATGTTCAACTATGGCAGAATCATTAAGTCTTGGCAGTGTATTAATTGATGGAGGATATGCTGATAAAGTAGTATGTTCCACTAGTAGTCATTTTAGTAGCGCTGAAAGACAGTATCGATCTCCTTTAGAGCAAGGGGGACAAAGGCCATTATATTCTCAATGGACAGTAACTGGAGCAGGAGCTACAGTATTATCTGATATAGGAGAAGGTCCTAGAATTACTTATATTACTACTGGAAAAGTTATGGATTTCGGAATCAAAGATGCAAATAACATGGGAGCGGCTATGGCACCTGCGGCTGCGGATACAATCATTGCGCATTTGAATGATACTGGCAGACAAGCAACATATTATGATTTAATTATAACTGGAGATTTAGCAAAAGTAGGTATGGATATAACTATAGAATTAGTAAAAACCAAAGGCTATAATATAGAATCTGTATATAATGACTGCGGCTCTATAATATTTGATAATAAAAAGCAAGATACTCATTCAGGAGGTAGTGGATGTGGATGTTCAGCAGTAGTTTTAAATGGATATCTTTTAAAAGAGATGAAAAAACGAACGTTTAATAAAATTCTTTTTGTAGGAACTGGTGCACTACTTTCTCCTATAAGCTCCTTTCAAGGGGAATCAATACCATGTATTGCCCATGCTGTTTCTATTGAAAATGATTTGAGGGTGTAAGAAATATGGATTATGTAAGAGCATTTATTGTTGGGGGATTTATATGCCTGATTGGGCAACTTCTAATGGATTACACTAAATTGACTCCTGCAAGAATACTTGTGCTATTTGTTTCATTAGGTGCAATTTTACAAGGATTTGGCCTTTATCAAATCATAGTAGATTTTGGAGGTGCAGGTGCAACCATACCTCTTCCTGGGTTTGGATATTCATTAGCCAAAGGTGCAATACAAGAGGTAAAAGAGATAGGTGTACTAGGAGC
>JAUQXG010000340.1 GCA_030834765.1 Lutispora sp. | reverse complement strand
GACGATATCTGCACCTGCATCTATTGCTTCTTTTAGCTGTGCCAGGCTCTCTACTTCAACTTCAACCTTTAGTGCATGGGATAGCTTTGACTTTGCAGCATTTACAGCATTGCTTATGCCTCCAGAAGCTGAGATATGATTATCCTTTATAAGTATCATATCGGATAAGTTGTGTCTATGATTATAGGCCCCGCCCATTCTTACAGCATACTTATCCAATATTCTAAGACCTGGCATAGTCTTCCTGGTATCCACTATTTTTACAGGGATATCTTTCACCTCTTGGACAAAGCGATCTGTGTAGGTTGATATTCCAGACATCCTTTGAAGGATATTTAGGGCAACTCTTTCACCCTTGAGTATGCTTCTTCCGCTCCCATTTATAGAAGCCACAATATCGCCTTTTTTTACCCTTTGTCCATCATTTATAAATATACTCAATTGCACTTTCTCATCAATAATATGGAATACTCTAGCACAAACCTGAATTCCAGATATGATTCCTGCTTCCTTGGCAATAAAATTTCCACTGACTATTATGTTTTCCCCCACTGTGTTTTCTGTGGTAACATCTCCCCAAGCTAAGTCTTCCTTCAGTGCATTTTTTATAATCTCATCAACTAATATTAAATCCAACATTTTACTACCTCTTCTTCATTTAATACATGGCATATTTAAGAAAATAACGAATCCGAACGATAATGACTGCCCATATTATTCTTTCTTTCAATGGCAGCTTTTAAAATTTCATAAGCTATGTATACCATATTTATTGTTTCCATATCTTTCACGGTAGAAAACTTGTAAGTCTCTAAAAATGCTATATAATTTTCAACCTTCTCCAGAGCATGCTGCATATCTGCTTCATTTCTTACGATTCCAGCATGGGCTTCCATCTCTTCTTTTATATCCTTTTGGATATCAGAAACATTTAGAACGAAATTCTTATCCTTATTTTGATTTTCAACTGATAGGCTTAACAAAGGTGTGGCTTTTATATCAGTGTTTATTTTTTTAGCACTTCTATTGCCAAAAACTAATCCCTCCAAAAGGGAATTGCTGGCTAATCTGTTTGCTCCATGCACTCCGCTATTCGCCGCTTCCCCACAAGCATATAAATTCTCTATATTGGTACTGCCCCAAATATCTGTTTTGATCCCACCCATAAAATAGTGCTGAGTAGGACATACAGGTATATAATCCTTTGTAAAGTCCACACCAATCTTCAAACAATGTTCATAAATATTAGGAAACCTTTTTTTCATATATTCTCCATCTTTATGGGTTACATCAAGATATACATGGGTACTATTGGTTGCCTTCATTTCAGCAAATATCGACCTAGAGACGATATCTCTAGGTGCTATTTCCCCTGCAGGATCATATTTATGCATAAAGGTCTCGCCATGCTTATTCCGAAGTATACCGCCTTCGCCTCTCACCGCTTCCGATACTAGAAATCTATTACCTCTATCATTTTTGCTTTCATCATATAATGCAGTAGGATGAAATTGGACAAATTCCATATCACAAAGTTTTGCCCCAGCCCGATATGCCATAGCTATGCCATCACCGGTAGCAACTTCAAGATTTGTAGTATTTTTATAAACCTGCCCTATGCCGCCGCTTGCAATAATAGTATTTTTTGAATATAGCACAGAATATTCATCATTTGATAAAATTAATACACCCATACATTTATTCTCATGGGTAAGGAAGTCAATGCCAAAACAGTTTTCTATTATCTTTATATTTGATCGCTTTTTACACTCACGAAGGAGAGATTGAACAACTTCTTTTCCTGTACCATCTCCAAGAGCATGAACAATCCTGAATCTACCGTGACCGCCTTCTCTTGTAGCTGTCAACGTACCATCAGGATTTCGATCAAAATTGGTCCCTATGCTGCAAAGCATTTTTATATCCCTAGGTGCTTCTTCTACAAGTATATGCACCGCTTCTTCATTACAATGTCCTGCCCCAGCTTTTATGGTATCTTCATAATGATAGGCAGGCATATCATCGTCGCCTAAAGCAACTGCAATTCCACCTTGAGCCAAAGAGCTATTGTTATCTTCCAAGGTTTCTTTACTTATAACACATACTGATAATGTACTATCAAGATTTATAGCAGCATACAATCCTGCTACACCACTGCCTAAAATAATAACATCATAAATTTCTTTCTTTAAGTCTTCTGTATTAAAGTCTACTAAATATCTAAGAGGCATTTTTTTGTCCCCCTAACTTATTTTCAACATTTCTTCTAATGATTTCAGTGCCTTAACTCTTATATCCTCATCAACCTTTATTTCATGCTGCATATTTAATAAGGATAAATAGACATCTTCTATCCTTGTTTTCTTCATATTTGCACAAATTAAACCAGGTGAAAGAAGATAAAAGCGTTTATCTGGACTTTGCTTTTTCAAAATATGCATAATTCCTTCTTCCGTGCCTATGATTATATCTTTTTCAGGAATTTCTTTTGCTTTTTTGATGATCTCAGAAGTGCTTCCAAGGAAATCGGCAAGTTTTTGTACTTCTACACTGCATTCCGGATGCATGAGTATTTTTGCCTCAGGATGCAGTTCTTTTATTTTTAGCACTTCTTCTGCCTTGACTCTTTTATGTGTAATACAAAAACCTTTCCAAAGTATGATTTCCTTTTCAGGTACCTTTTGAGCAATAAAGCTTCCTAAATTTTCATCCGGAGCAAATATGATTTGTTTTGCTTTTAAACTTTGAATCACTTTCACTGCATTGGATGATGTACAGCATATATCGCACTCTGCCTTCACTTCAGCAGAGGAGTTTACATAACATACAACTGCTGCTTCTGGATATTGAGCTTTCATAGCTCTAAGTTTATCTGCAGTAATCATATCCGCCATAGGGCATCCTGCATCCTTTGCTGGAAGCAGCACTGTCTTATTTGGAGATAATATTTTTGCACTCTCTGCCATAAAATGAACTCCGCAAAATACGATTACCTCATGGTCCGTCTCTGCTGCATGCTTGCTTAAAGCAAAAGAATCTCCAACCACATCAGCGATGTCCTGCACTTCTGGTACTTGATAATTATGAGCCAATATGATCGCATTTCTTTCTGCTTTTAATTTTTTTATTTCTTCCTTGTAATTTATAGACAATCCAATCAACCTTCCTTATTTGTAGATCTTTGGTCCGTGTTTCCTGTCATAGATGAATATAGCATTTATGAAGTCATATTTCAACAATTTCTACCACTAATACGATATAAGTTGACACATCTTAAATGATTGTTTTATATCAAACAAGCTTATGTAGATTTAGTTTCTTCTATAATAATTATTGTGCCTAGTATCCTATAAAATTATCTGCTAATCTTCTTTAAACAATTGTATATCTATTGAAGAATTAAGCAATAATCAAATATGCTGTCAATTAGAAAAACAAAGGAATGATGCTATGTGTATAAATTTTTTAGATTTATAAATGATATGATTTTAAGCTCAAAAAACAATAAAGCTGATATATCTAATCATAATCCTTTCTCAAAGAAAATACCAGTATCCTCCAGTGCCATTAGAGAATTATTGAGAGAAACCTTCATAGATTGCAGCGATATCGTTCTTAGAGAATTAGCACTGGGGGAAAGACCAGAAACAAAAATAATTCTTGCATACATAGATGGGCTAGCCAGCAAGCAGTTGCTAACGGACAATATTATTACTCCAATATTAAATGAGCGCAATACTGAAATCTTAAAAAGAGATTGCTCTGACCATAATATAATCGAAATGCTAAAGAAAAATATATTAACCACCTGTGAGCTGGAAGATATTGAGGACTTTAATTCTTCTATAGACAGCATTCTATCGGGCGATGCTATTTTATATATAGATGGGCAGAATATTGCATTAAAAGTATGCTCAAAGGGTTGGGAAGCAAGGCCAGTTTCAGAGCCTCAGACAGAATCAACTGTGAGAGGCTCTCGGGAGGGCTTTGTTGAATCAATTCGTACTAATACCTCTCTGCTTCGAAGAATAATAAAAAGTCCTAATTTCAAAATCGAGCAGATGAAGCTTGGAACACAGACAAAGACGGATATAGGTATCTGCTATATAAAGGGAATCGCAGATGAAGAAATGGTAGATATGGTACGGCAAAGATTGAAAAAAATAAAAGTTGATGGAATTTTAGAGTCCGGATATATTGAACAATATATTGAAGATGCGCCTCTTTCCTTATTTTCTACCATAGGCAACAGTGAAAAACCTGATAAGGTTGCCGGAAAAATATTAGAAGGCAGAGTTGCTATTTTATGTGATGGAACACCTATTGTATTGACTGTACCTTATCTCTTTATAGAGGCCTTCCAAAGCACTGAAGACTATTACAGCAGAGTTTTCTTTGCTTCCTTCAACAGGTTTATTCGTGTGATCGCTTTTATTATCACTGTTACTCTTCCTGCTTTTTATGTAGCGCTTTTAACTTTTCATTCAAATGTTGTGCCTTTCAAGCTGCTTATGTCTATTGCTGCATCAAGAGAAGGAGTGCCTTTTACCCCTTATGTGGAAATGTTTTTAATGGGAATTACTTTTGAGATCTTAAGAGAAGCTGGAGTCAGAATGCCAAAGCCAGTAGGGCAGGCAGTAAGTATAGTAGGCGCTCTTGTAATAGGAGAATCAGCCGTAAACGCTGGACTTGTAAGTGATATCATGGTAATCCTTGTTGCTCTGACAGGAGTATCTACTTTTATCATATACCCAATGGTGGATGCAATAGCTATTTTGAGGTTTATTCTTATTACAGCAGCAAATATATTAGGTTTTACAGGAATATTCTTTGTGCTTCTTTTATTTACGGCTCACCTTTGCTCTTTAAGATCTTTCGGCGTACCCTATACTTATCCATTTTCTCCTTTAGATAAAGAAGGTTTAAAGGACTCTATCATAAGAATTCCTCTATGGATGCTAACGAAAAGGCCGAAGTATTTAGTAAAAAATAGTCCTAACAAAACCCGATTTCAGGAAACGGGTATCAGCAAAAATGAGTAAGGTCGTGATAATTTGAAAAAACCTGCTTTTATATTATTATGTTTGATCATTACACTAAATCTTTCTGGCTGCTGGAGCAATCAGGAATTGGCTCAGCGAGCTATTATAACAGGAGTTGGACTTGACAAGGCTGCCGATAATAAAATGGAACTTACTCTCCAACTAGTCAGTCCCTCTTCATTTAGCGACGAATATTCTACTTCAGAATCAAAAAGTACTTCTTATACCATTTCAACCACTGGCATCACTGTTTTCGATGCTGTAAGGCAGCAACTATCATCCATAGGAAGAAAACCCTTTTATAGCCATGTTCAGATCATCGTAATAGGTGAAGAATTGGCTAAGGAGGGGTTGAATGATATATTGGACTTCTTTCAACGAGATGCAGAGCCAAGACTTACTACTCGTATATTAATTGCCAAAGGCACAACTGCAAAAGAAATACTCAATGCAAAAAGCAAACTAGAAATGATCCCTGCTGTGCATTTAAGAAGTATTATGGAATACAATCATGACAGCAATCCAGCTATACGGGATATAATGCTTATAGACTTATTAGAGTTATCTGCAGCAGTAGGTAAAGCTCCTGTAATTGCTGGCATAGATATAGTAAATAAAACAAAAGACCTTTATATTTCTGACATGAGAATAAATCATTCTGGAGCTTTTAAAAATGGAAAGCTGGTGGGATGGCTAAATACAGAGGAAACCATAGGTTTATCCTATGTAGAAAATAAGGCAAAAAACGTAATCATACAGATTCCTAATCCATCTTCTCCAGATAAATACATTGCCATAGAACAATTAAGTTCAACTGCAAGAAATGATATAAAATATGAAAACAACGCTTTCAAAGGAACGATTCATGTGAATGCCATAGGTGCTGTAGGAGAAATACAAGGAAATGCAGAATTCTCCAAACCAGACTTTATTGAAAAATTAAATATAGCCACTGAAGCAAAGATAAAGGAACAAATACAATCTACTATTGAAATTGCTCAAGAAAATTTTCAAAGTGATATTCTAGGATTTGGTGAACTGGCAAAAAGAAAACATAATAAGGCTTGGAAGGAATCACAAGCAGACTGGGATGAAATATTCGGCGAAATGCCTATTGAAGTAAATGTAAGGTTTGAGATAAGAAGGACTGGCAATATTTCAACGCCTACAAAATTTGACTAAGGAGTATATTGAAAATGGTAATTCTTATTATAAGTCTTATAATCGCATTCATAGCAGTGCTGGCCATAGATTTTCGCATGCTTTCTAAGCAAAGGCATAAAGGAAAGATTTTTGTTTCTTATATTACATTATTGTCAATAGGATTTATTATGAGCTTACTTCAGATTTTGCACAAAGAACCTCTCAGTCCTATTTACTATATAGAAAAAATAGTCAGAGCCATTTTTTATTAATACGGGTGGGTGAATGTTTCATGGTTAATAACGAAAGAATTCCTCCTATACAATTGTTTTTTCTAATGATAGCTGTTATATGGGGA
>JAUQXG010000339.1 GCA_030834765.1 Lutispora sp. | reverse complement strand
ATGGGGGTCAGTCTATTATGCATAAGCCCAAAATGATTATTTTTGATTATGGCCAAACGCTTGTTAATGAAAAAACTTTTGACGGGTTGAAAGGGACAGAAGCAGTTTTGCGTGAAGCTACCAAAAATTCGAATAGTATTTCTGCTGAGGAAATACAAAGGTTAGCTGATGAGCTAAATAAAGAAATAGGCAGGTATGGAGTAGATTTTGAAAAGCAATCAGTGTTAGAGATACATAATCATATTTTTCAAAATTACCTATATGAATATTTCGGCATCGAGTTTACTAAATCTCCGTCAGAGGTGGAAAGCATTTTTGGGAATACGGCTTTAGTTGCAGAACCTACAAAAAACATTAAGGAATTTTTGGAGTTCCTTGAAAATTTAAAGATACGCACAAGTGTAATAAGTAATATATCTTTTAGTGGTGATATGTTGAAATCATTTATTAATGGATATATTCCAACAAATAAATTCGAATTTATAATTGCAAGTAGTGAATACATATTTAGAAAGCCACACAAGCGTATATTTGAGCTTGCACTTCGTAAGGCGAAGCTTAACCCTTGCGATGTGTGGTATATTGGTGATAATGCTATATTTGATGTTGATGGTGCGGTAGACTGTAATATTTTTGCAGTTTGGTATAAAGGGGCTATAGACAAGTCAAATATATATACTCCCAAAAGCAATTGCCTTGAAATAAGTGATTGGTGTGAACTAATCGATTTATTAAAAACCTTATAAGTTATAGCAGAATATCAATGATGATATTTTGTTAAGCAGGTTTACTTATTTGTTACAAGCAATTCTTGTTTGGAATAATTGATAGTTTAGTTGATAATTGATACGGTGAAGCTTACCATAAATAATCATCGGTTTACCAACTGCTAATTATCCATATACTGCATAATAGTATTATTATGTGCAATTGCACATAATTAAATAAATTATATAGGAGGAGAGTTTGGTAATGGAAAAGGTAATATGGGTTATGAGTAATGGAAAATGTATAGGTGCAAAAAAAGATGATGGCTTGGATATCGTAAACAGGTATTTAGAAGAAGGTTGGAAAGTTAAGCATATATCTGCATGTGCTCTAGGCGAAAGTATAATCTCAGGACAGGCATATATTGTTATTGAAAAAAATGAAGACTAGTATAATTTAAAAATATCGAACATCACATCATTTTTAAAATGTACATTAGCTTGATAAAATGAACAAGAGAAAAATCAAGGGAGTTTTACTTAAACTTATATTCTTTTGAAATGTTATCTAGACACTATTTATCTTGTGATTTCCGAAAAAAGCGAAAGAGTTGTGAAACTAAGAAACTTGCTAATGTATAAATAATTATCCCACCAATTATATATAACATGAAAATGACTAAAAGTCCTAATGTCGTTTTCATAAAGCACCTCTTTTTATAATGACTATTAATATAATTATAAAAGAAAAATATAAGGCTTACAATATAAGGATTATGGATGCGAGAGCAGACAATACTTGAACTTATTGCATCTTAGCCTGTATAATATAGATATAATAGATTATAGGAGGGATTTCAGTGAAAAAACATTACAATAGTAAAGAAAAGGTAACAATAGTTAATGGGGCTACGGTAACTGAAAAGGGCAATAAAATTTACGTAAAAGTAGATCCATTAGCAGCACTAAAGTCTGATAGGAATTTTAACCCTAAAGGAATCTTTTCTTCAGTCCATAAATCCAAGAAAGGTAAAGGCTCATATAAAAGAAAACAGAAATATAAAGACAGTAGCTCTGATAATAATTCGAGTTGCTGTTCTTTTTTTATTATATGAAATATATTTGAAATTACTCATTATATATCCTTTTTAAAATCATTATTAAGGAAGTTGTAACTGAAAGGGATATTAATTTTGAAAATAAAAAGTTTGGATGAAAAAAATCAGAAAATAGAAGGATGCTAAAATTGAGGAAGTAAAAATAATCACAACTGCATATGCAAAAAACATGGACAATCTATTAGCTACATGTTATATAGTATATTATAAAGGGTAATTTATCAAAATACTTGATTAGGCTGCCTGACTAGGAGTTGGCTTGATCAGATTGTGAGGGGTGTTTTATGAGAGAGAAAATGAATAAGCCCATTATAGGATTAACTTCATATCAACGTGAGAAGGGTGCATATTGTAGTGTTGTAACAGATTACATATACTCAGTATTTGCAGCGGGAGGTATTCCTGTAAATATACCGACTATTGAAGATGAAGACGACTATGATTATTATATTGAAATGTTAGATGGGATATTATTTACTGGAGGGGCTGATATAAATCCAAGATGCTACGGAGAAGAACCTCTAAAGGAGATAAACGGGATAGTACCCTACAAAGATAAATATGAGCTAGGTCTTTTTAAAAGAGCTTATGAAAAAGGTATGCCTATATTCGGAATATGCAGAGGAAGTCAATTGATAAACGTTGCACTGGGAGGCAGGCTTTATCAAGATATAAACAGACAAATACCAGATTCCTTTGGACACTACCCCAATGATACGCCCGAAGATGAGCTTTATCATTCTGTAAATATAGTTGAGGGGAGCAGGCTGAAGAATATTCTTGGAGAAGAGAAGCTGTATGTAAATTCATTTCACCATCAAGCTGTAAAAACCCTTGGCAGTAATCTTGTAGTAGGTGCTCTTTCATCTGATCATATCATTGAATCTATTGAAAGTACGGAAGATAGATATTTGCTTGGCGTACAATGGCATCCTGAATGCCTGACTAAGAAGTATCCAGCTTTCTTAAAGCTATTTAAAGATTTTACACAAGCTGCTGCTGCATATAAACTAAATAGAGCATCAGACTCTGTAAAATAAAAAAAATAGGCAAACTTACTGCGGTTGAAAGGAGTAAAGCAATTGATACAAGAGGACTTCAAGATGATAAGAATGAGAAACACATGGGTGGAGATAGATCTTGACTGCATTGAACATAACTTCTGTGAAGCCAGAAAAATATTACCGAAAAATACCAAGATAGCAGCGGTGCTAAAAGCAAATGCATACGGGCATGGAGCGATTCAGATTGCAAGGGTTCTGATTAAGAACAAAATAGATCAACTGGCTGTTGCTTGCTTATCAGAGGCTTTAGAGCTCCGAAGGCATTTTGCTGAGATACCGATTATAGTGATGGGTTATACTCCCGATGAGTATTTGTCAATAGGAGTGAGAAATGGGATTACTCTGACAGTATTCAGTATGGAGCAGGCACGAAAATTATCGGATATGGCAGGACGACTCAATGAGAAGGCAGTGATTCATATAAAGCTTGATACTGGATTAAACAGGCTTGGATTAAAGCCGGGACCTAAAGCTGTAGATACCATTATGAATATATGCCGATTGAACAATATCAACGTAGAAGGTATTTATAGCCATCTTGCTTTAACGACACTGGAAGCGGATCAAGTACAATTTAAGGTATTTATGGATATGATAGATGAAATTGAAGCTAGAGGAGTGCATATTCCTATAAGGCATATCAGCGACAGCAATGGAATGGTGCTGTATCCAAGCTTTGACCTTGATATGGTGAGACTTGGCGGATTTATTTTCGGAGTGACCACTGATGGTCTGTATAAGGATGTAATCAGTTTAAAACCAGCGATGACCTTTAAAACTCAAATAACGAGAATTGAAAAGATAAAAAAAGGTGAATGGGTTGGATATGACCCTGTTTTTGTTGCACCGGATAAATGCAGGATTGGCACAATAGCAGTTGGGTATTCAGATGGTTATATGAGGGGGCTTTCTGGCAAGGGAGAAGTAAGCATAAGAGGAAAGCGGGCTCCCATTATCGGAACCATCTGCATGGATCAGTGTATGGTTAATCTTACCAATATACCAGAAGCCCAAGTGAATGATGAAGTGCTTCTATTTGGAGTAGGCCAGCAGCAAAATATCTCTGTAAACGAGTTGGCTAAAAAAGTCCAAACAAACAGAAATGAAATTCTTAGCATTGTAAGCAGGAGAGTACCCAGGGTATACATGGCAGATTCTCAGATTATTGATGTAGTAGATTATTTATTAGATTAGATCTACATAGGTAGGGATTCTAAGAAAATATCTTCCAAGCATTTTTGTTATGAATACTAACTACTAAGCTTGAGGTATGCTGCTAGGCATAGGACTTACTTTTCAAGTAAGGGATACAATTTAATATCTTCTTTATTGATCCTAGCGGTTACAAGATGAAATACTTCTTTACTTTCTATATGAAAGGTTTCTCTATTCTGAAGGATTTTAGAAGGCACATTATATTTCTGTACAAAAGATGTAAATATTTCAGCAACATCGCCCATTTCATTATAAAAAGTATGTGCAATATCCTTTATATCTTTGCTATCGCTATTCACAAGGTTCGGGTACAAGAATTTATCTTCTGACATCAGGTGCATTTTTAACTTGCCTGACAGAGTATTTATGTTATATGCAATATCTTTTGCCATAGTATCTAGAGCATTCTTCTTTATTAAAGTATCAATGTTACTCATAATTTCTAATACTTCTGTATGCTGCTTGCGGAGCATGACTAGATTATTCATATGATTCACCCTTTCGTTTTCTATTATTGGAGTTAAATTTATGTATTATTAATGCTTTATTATTATAATAATAGAAAGCATCAGATTTCTCGGTAACGCATGTTACCAAATCATGGTTAAATCTATAGCAGTTTCTATTTTATTAATGGCATTATAAAGTGTATTATATAAAGCCTTATTTCGTCTGTATATCTACCATATATTTAATGATATCTGCGCTAAGTATAAGCTTCTTTTTTAAAAAGGTATGAATAGTTAAAAGGCTGCCTAGTGGCAGCCTTTAAGATAATTATCTAGTTTTTTTTAAGCAATCCTGAAAATAGATACAGTTCCAATAGGTCCAAGTAGACCTGCTAATACGATACTAACTGGACCATTGGAATTATTAACAAATCCCAAAGAATCCCCTGCTGTTGCAGCATAAACTATAGTAGAGCCGTTTAATGTTGGATTTGTGGCTGTAATAGATATACCGCCAATGAAAGTTCCACTAGGGAATTCTTCCAGATCAATTTGTATAGAGAAGGTTAAAGGATCTGGAGTAACGGACATCTTCCAGTCAATTACATAAACACCTGTTGACATAATTGTAAATAGACCTGTCATTGGGTTATAAATGAAATCAGGGCCTACGATATCTACAGCATCAAAAATAATAGTTCCTCCAACTGGAATTGCTATCTTATTTGTTGTTATAACTCCATTTAGATACGAATTAAAAGCTGGGCCAGTGGCACCAGTAGCCCCAGTAGGACCTGTTGCACCAGTTACACCTTGAATGCCTTGAATACCTTGTGGACCAGTAGCTCCTGTTACGCCAGTGACACCTTGGATACCTTGTGGGCCAGTTGCTCCTGTAGGGCCAGCTACACCTTGAATACCTTGTGGACCAGTTGCTCCTGTTACGCCAGTTACACCTTGAATACCTTGTGGACCAGTAGCTCCTGTTACGCCAGTGACACCTTGAATACCTTGTGGGCCAGTAGCTCCTGTTACGCCAGTGACACCTTG
>JAUQXG010000338.1 GCA_030834765.1 Lutispora sp. | reverse complement strand
TATTTGGTTATGGGATGCATCATATTTGTAGCTATAGCTGTCTAGTACTGTGCCATTTGCTTTTGTATTGATCAAGGTCTTGACTAGGTTGTCACTAAAGTAGGTGTATTCTTCTTTTGCTCCGTCTGGATATTCTACGGTTTTTCTGCTGCCGTTGTCATAGTAGGTAAAGGTTGTTTCTTTTTCATTGGATATCACTTTGATCAGTCTATCTGCTTTGTCATAGATATTTTTGGTTTCATTGCCTTTTGGATCTGTTGACAATTCTCCATAGGTACCGTTTGTTTCTGTGATGTCATATTGATAAGTTGAGGTGCCTATACTTGGTACTGTTTTTGCCAAAGTTCGGTTTTCTTCATCATAGGTTCTTTCTGTGGTTCCTGTGCTGTCTGTCATGGTCAGCTGGTTGCTGTTTCCATCATAGGTGTAGGATATGGAATCGTCTCCTATGGTTTTTTCTGTCAGTCTTCCATGTATATCATAGGTATAATTCGTTATGTTTCCGTTTCTATCCTTCTTGGTCTTGATATTTCCATCAGGGTAGTAGATATAGCTCTCTACCTTGTCATGGATGTATATATATCTTTCTGGCTGTCCTGTTCTTCCGCCCTGGTCGATTTTTCTAATGGCTTTATTTGCTGCATTGTATTCAAAGGTGGTTATGTTTCCTTTTGCCTCTTTTTGGGTCAGCATATTGCCATTAAGGTCATAGGTATATTCTGTTGTTTCGCCTGTTGCATTGGTAACTGCTATCATTCTATTGAGATAGTCATATTCATATAGGATGGATATCCCTCGCCCATCTGTCTTTGCCTGTATGTTGCCTAAATCATCATAGGACTGGGTATTCATATGTCCTTCCGGGTCTATGGTGTATAGGAGTCTTCCATTTCTGTCATAGCTATACTGGGTTAGGTTGCCTAATGCATCATAGGATTTTGACTGCAGGTTATTTTTATAGTACTCCAGTTTTTCAATGGTGGTATAGGGATCTTTCTTTTCAATGAGTCGATTAAGTGGGTCATATATATTGGTATATACGTTCCCCAGCCAGTCTGTCATGGTAGTTTGATTGTTGTTTTCATCATAGCCATAGAAGGTTCTTTTTTCTATGCCCTTTACTGTCATTGTTGTTTCTATCAATCTGTTTCGTTTATCAAATATGTTTTCTATAGTTATATTGTTTCCATCTGTCTCAAATCTCTTGTTTCCGTTTTTATCATATCTGGTCGAAGTGGTTATGGCTTGCGTTCCATCAGCTTTCTTGCTGGTGTAGGCTATGATTCTATTTTGATTATCAAAGGTATATTCTTCTACTCTTTGGCTAGAATCCTTCTTTAAACGCATATTGCCATTTTCATCATACTGGTATGTGAAGGTATTGGATGCTATGGTGTCATCTCCTGGTGTTACTGCTTTTCTTAATTTATCTAAAGCATTGTATTCATAGGTTGTTGTGTTTTTATTGCCGTCTGTTTCTGTCAATCGTCTTCCTGCTAAGTCATAGGTATTTGTTTTTAGTGTCAGTGGCTGTGATGTTGCATTTTTCTTTACATGAATGCTAAGAAGATTTCCTGCATCATCATAGGAATAAATGGTTTCAACGCCATTTCCATTGATCTCTGCTATTTTTCTTCCAAGGGCATCATATTGGTATTTGGCAGCGAAGGACAGTCCCTTTTGGCTGGATACTGGGTCTATCATGGTTACCACTTTGCCTGTCAGGTTGTAGGAATAGGATGTTCCATAGCCTGTGCTGATTCTCTCCTCCAGGGTGTCTCCATTACCTGCTTCATAGCCTAGGGCATCCAGCTCTTTTACTACATTTCCTCTGTTGTCGTATTGATATGTTTTTGTATGCACTGTAGTAAGGTCGTTGGTTTTTGGATCTAGGTATATATCTTTCTTTGCTTTGACTCTGTCCATTACATCATATACATAGACAGCTCTATTCATTTCTGTCATAGGTTTTTGTGAATCATAGTTTTTTGGTGATACTTCTATGATTCGTCTTCCTGATCTATCATAATCAAAGGCAGTTGTATTGCCCTTTGGATCTATGATCTTGATCAGCAGTCCTTTGTTGTTATATTGATACGCTGTTGTATTTCCATTGCCATCTGTCTCTGTGAGGATATTTCCCTGCCAGTCATAGGTGCTTGACTTGGTGATTTCGCTAGGTGCTCCATTTTCATCTACGCCAGGCTGACTTTGGCTTAGAAGTCTGTTCATCTGGTCATAGGTATAGGTGGTGGTTACCATTTTGGGATCTGTAGTTGTCTTTAGGTTGCCATTTTTATCATAATCATAGGATGTGAAAAGTATTTTATCCTCTGTGCTATCGTAGCTATTGCCATAGATATCTCCTGCGTTTACATGGACTTTTTCTTTCACTACTTTTCCAAGATGGTTATATTGATATTCTGTTGTCTTTTTGCTGCTTTGGCTTATATAGATATCTTCCTTTGATACATATCCGTCGTTATCATATTGGTATTCTGTCTTTCTGCCAGCAGAATCGGTAACTGATTTTAAAAGGCCATTCTTGTAGTAGTCATAGCTTGTGCTTGCAAAGTTTTGAGGTACTTCATTCTGGGATACCTTTTCTTTTCCTGACTTCTGGACTTTCTTGTTGCCAGCCTTATCATATTCAATGGCTGTATAAGTATATTGGGTGGTGCCATTTGATATTTCAAAGGGTATCCATTGTTCTGTCAGTCTATTTAAGCCGTCATATTTATAGTAGGTTATGCTGCCATCCACATTGGTGTTTGTTTCGATAAGACCATTTGTACTATATTGTATATGCTCTTTTGTTCCATCGGGATTTTGTTTTTCTAAAAGTCTGTCTCCATAGTCATATACATATACAGATATAGCTTTTTCGTCATTATTGAGATACTTTGTTTCTGTTTTTTGTGTCTTTTGATCTGCAAGTATGGCATAGGAATATTCATAAAGTGTGACCTCAGGGGCAGCTAGGCTATCTTTGTAGTACACTTTTATGAGCCGATCCATGTTGTCATACTCATATTTGTATATAGATCCATTTGGTTTTGTCTCTGCCAACTTATTGCCGTATACATCATAGGTGTAGGATGTTATATGATTCAGTGGATCTGTTTGGGTTTTTATCAGTCCGCTGTCATAGTAGGTATATCTGAAGCCTGCGGCTGTATCGTTGTACTTATGGTTCGTCATATCATCTTTAGCAGGGTCATATTGATTTGGTGATATTTCTTGTATTTTTCTTCCCATTTTGTCGTATAAGGCTCTAGTGGTCTCGCCTTCATGAAGCATGACTTTTTCTAAAAGTCCGTTTTTGTCATATACATATTCTGTTTTGAATCCATTGGGTGTAAGGACTGTGGTATTTTGTCCTACCCGATCATAGATATAGGTTGTGATTTTGTTTTCTTGGTCTGTCTCGGTCTTTATATTTCCGTCTATATCATAGGTGTAGGATTTTATATTGCCTTCTGGATCTGTAATGCTTTTGAGAAGACCTCCTGCCTTGCAGTTAAATTGGGCTGTGGCTTCTGCTGCGGTGTAGTATGTGTACTTGGTCATGGCAAACTTGGTCTCGTCAGTACCTTGCGCATATATGTCTGTTCCATTGAAAGGCTGTGCTTTTTTCAGGAGGAGTTTCTTATCTGTATCATAGATGTAGAAGGCAGACTTCCCAAGCTCATCTTTTTCCATGATGAGGTTATTTTTATCATCGTATGAAAACTCTTTTAAGCTTCCATCTGGGTTAGTGATCTTTATTACGTTGCCTTTTGCATCTATTTCATAGGCTGTCTTGTTGCCGTTTCTGTCTGTGACGGACTTTACATCTCCATATTTGTTTTTGCCGCCTGTTTCAAAGTATTCTGTATAGGTGGATTTCCCTTCTGGATCTTGTAATCTGATGGTATACATGGAGGAATCAAACCAGTAGGTGGATACTCTGTTGTTCATATCTGTGATGGTGGTCTTTTTATTGGTGGTATCATAGGAGTAGTTTACTAGGTCTCCAAGAGAATCTACTGCCTGGGATACTTTGTGCTGGTTTTCTCCTTCGTTGTGGTTATAGGTGATTTTTGTTACTTGCTTATCATTATGATCTTTTATTTCACTGATGAAGCCCCAGGTATCATAGATATATTTCATCAGTCCCCCCATGGCATCGGTGGCTTTTACCAGGCGGTTATTGGTATCATATTCATATTTTATGGTTCTACTTTGTGGATCTACTATGTTGTCTATTAACCCTTTTGTATTGTAGTTTACGGTATATATTCTTCCCACAGTATCTGTTATGGTTTTGATTTTTCCATTTGCATCAAAGGTGATGGTCACAACATTGCCGTTCTTATCCTCCATCTTGCTAAGGCGACCATTTGTATCGAAGTAGTATTTATATTGATCTTTTGTGGTTAATACATAGGAGCTGTCTCCATTCTTGACAAGAACGCTTCTGGAATCCTCTGGAACATAAATACCGTTTTCAAGTCTGAATCTTTGGGAGCCTCCACTTGGAAGGGATACATCTACTACGGTGGTACCTCTTGCATAGCCTTCAAAGCCAAAGGTCCAGCCTTGTCCCATCAATGGGTTTATGTCGTCTCTTGAGTTGTATGTCCTGGATATATTGACCATAAAGCCAGGAGCTGGGATGGTTAAGTCGTTGCAGGTGAAGGAGTAGTTTCCTGAAGAGGGATTTACTCCGCTTTCACCGTAGTGAAGTCTTTCTTTTATTTTTGCAAGCTGATCTTGGGTGTACCAGGTATCTTCATTGCCTCCCTGCTGCCCTCCGGGTACGGTTCCATCATCATTTCCTGGACCTGTATAGGTATCTGCCGCTGGTTTTACATTGGTCAGCGCAGCATTTGCATTGACTCTGCCCCCTGTTGTAACTTTGCCGACAAGGTTTGTGCAAGGCACTACATTGTCCTTTATCCTTTGGGCAATCTGCGCATAGGTTAAAGCAGGAAACTGGCTTTTTAAAAGGGCTGCTGTTCCTGTTACAAAGGGTGCTGATGCGGAGGTACCTGAAAAGTAGTCATAGGTATTTCCTGGTGTTGTGCTTAGTATATTGATACCTGGTGCCGCTACATGTATTTTGTTGCCATAGCTTGAATAGGGTGACAGCACGCCATTGCTGTCTATGGATGCTACGGAGAGTACATTTGGTATATCAAAGCATGCTGGGTATACAGGGGATACTGCTACATCTGCTGCTCGGTTCCCTCCTGCGCTGACAAAGAGTATTCCGCTGTTTACCATGGTATCTTTTAGGGCAAAGTTGTTGTCCGTTCCGCCAAAGCTGCAGTTTATCACTTTTACGCCCATAGACATTGCATACTCTATGGCATCTATGGCATCACAAGTATAGCCCCAGTTTCCTTGTATGAATTTTAGAGGCAATATTTTTACGTTTGGCGCTACGCCTGTTATGCCTTCTGTATTAGAGGTTGCTGCAATGATGCCTGCTACATGGGTACCATGAAGATCAAGGGTTGCAGAATCATATACACTATTATCGGCATTTACAAAATCCCAACCGTTTACATCATCTATATATCCGTTTCTATCATCATCAATGCCGTTGCCTGGAATTTCTTTTGTATTGATATAGATTGCATTTTTTAGATCGTTATGGTTAATGTCTATGCCTGTATCAAGGACTCCCACTAGGACAGTGGGTATTCCTTTGGTTATGTTCCATGCATTTACTGCATTGATATCAACACTGGCTCTTCCAAGCTTTCCTTCTACCTCCTGACCTGTATTTTGTAGTCCCCATTGCTCAGAAAATCTTGTATCGCTTGGAAGTGCCATGATCTCCAGCTTGTAGTTTGGCTGTACATATTCTACATTTGGATCATTTCTCAGTTCTTCTATAACCTTTTGTATATCATCACTTTTATCAATTTCCAAAAGATCTACCTTTGCTTTGAGGTATTTCTTTTTTACCTCCAGTTTGGATACCTTCATCTTGGTTTGTATGTTGCTCTTTATCTTTTTCTCATCTGCATTTTTCTTATATTTTACTAGGATCTCGCTTTTTTCCCTTCCATCTTTTTGGATGTTGATTTCTTTTTTAACAGGTTGAATGCTGATCTCTTTTTTAATGGGTTCTTCTATGGGTGCGGCATAGGAAAAGCTAAAGAGGTTAAAAGCTACTAAGGCTATCACCAACAGTTTAGATGTGATTAAATGCATTCTTCTCATCATGATCTCCTTTCATATGACTATCATTTTATTGCATATATTTTTAGTTGATGCTGTAGGTGATAGTGGACTGTCCTTCTCGTTTTGCTTTAAACTTGATGCTGTTTACAGCGCCTGACCATACTTCCCAGGTTTGGGCTGCGCCTGCCTTTTTGAACACGATGGTTCCTGGGGTAAATTGTGTAATGGTTATATCTGTTCCTGTTATGCTTCCTGTAGTCATATCTATTCTTGGTGTCATAGCACATAAGTCTATTGCTTCAAAATCTTCTAGGTTATATGTGGCTGTAAAGGTATAGTTGTTTAGGTCTTGTATATGTGCTGCAGAGAGTATCAAATTTACATCTTCTCCTGGAAGGCTGTCTATGATGTAGTTTTGTACCGTACTCTTTGTGCTGATATTTTTTATTTCGCTCCATATGCTGTATCCGCCTACATTTCTTGATCGGACTCTATAGTTGTGTTCTGTTTCTGGTGTCAAGCTGTTATGAAGATAGCTTGTACTATTTCCATTATCCAAAATGATGCCGTCTACTTCTATTTCATAGCCTTCTGCTCCGCTGACTTGGTCCCATGATACCAGTATGGAGCTGGTTGTGGAGGATGCTGCTACATTTGTTGGAAGCTGAGGGCTTTCTGATAAGGTGGATACTTTAAAGATGTTGCTCCAGTCGCCTGTTTTTGTTTCATATTTTGCTCTGACTCTGTAGGTATGTTCTGTGCCTTGGGTTAGGGCGCTGTGAAGGTAGTTTGTGTCTGTTATATCTTCGTTTATTTGTCCATCTATTTCCACATCATAGGCTATTGCATCATCCATGGCATTCCACATGATGTACACGGATGTTTTTCTTGTAAGTCCTGATACGTAGGGTATGTTGAATCCGTTAAATTGTGTTGACTTGGTAAGTTTCTCGCTCCAGTTGCTGGAGCCGTTTTGTCCAATGGCTCTTACTCTCATGGTATGTTTTGTATTTGGCAGAAGTCCTGTTGTCTCGTATTCTGTAGTATTTATGTGTGATAGGATTGATCCGTCAAATTCCAGGTCGTAGGATGTGGCTTCGTATACTTCTTCCCAAACCATTTTCATAGAGTTTTCTGTTGTCATTGCACTAAAGTTATTTGGGCTTGGAAGGGTATAGGTTGTTATTTGTAATGCTTCGCTCCAATCGCTTATTGTAGTTTCGCTCTTTGCTCTAATTCTATAGCTGTGGTCTGATCCTGGTGTCAGTCCTTCGTGTATGGAGGTTGTCTCTATTCCAGTGTCTATGGTTTGTCCGTCTATTTCTATTTCATAGCTTTCCACATCAGCAACCATATCCCAGGTTAGTATGACAAAGGTATCTTGTGGTTCGGCTTTAAAGTTCATAGGAGTGCCAAAGGCTTCTATGAGTGTGGTCTGTACCACTGCTGCGCTCCAATCTGATATGATGGAGTTTTTCTTTGCTCGGACTCGATACATATGCTGGGTATCGGGTAGGAGGTTTTTATGGGTATATGCTGTATTTGTACCGTTATCGATTCTGATGCCGTCTATTTCTATTTCATAGCCTGTGGCTCCGTCTACGGGTTTCCAGGTTACGTTGATCTGATTGTAGGATGGTACTGCTTTTAGGTTTACAGGTACTGGTGTTGAGTCTACCAGTGTAGTTGTGGTGACTGGACTGCTCCATTCGCTTTTATCTCCTGCGTTTACGCTTCTCACTCGATAGGTATGGTTTGTTCCGGGTGTTAGGCTTTGGTGTATGTAGTTTGTATTGGGTCCGTTGTTTACTTGTACGCCGTCTACTTCTATATCATAGCCTGTTGCCCCTGGCACATTGTTCCAGGTTATGGTTACGATTGTGCTTTGTGGCATTGCTTTTAGATTGGCTGGAATCTCTGGCTTGGTCGGCAGTGTTGATTTTGATATCTGTGTACTGAAGTTTCCTGGTCCTCCTGCATTTTTTCCTCTTACTCTGTAGGTATGTGGTGTTCCTGGATAGAGGTTGATATGGGTATAAGTGGTGCTTGTCCCTCTATCAATGATAACTCCATCTGCTTCTATATCATAGGCGGTTGCGGTAGCTGCGCCATCCCATGATACGGTTATGGTTTTGTCTGTTGCTGTTGCGATGATGTTGGCTGGTGCTACAGGTGGCGCGATTAGGGTTGTGCCGCTTACTGCGGAGCTTTGGAGGGTCTCTGTATTGTCTCCGTTTTTAGCTTTGGCTTGGAAGGTATATGCTGTACTTGGGTTTAATCCTTTTACGGTTATCTTTTTGTTTGTAGGGGTGATCCATACAGGGGATGTTGTCAATGCGCCTTCTGGTGTTACATATTTTGTATTGTTGTTTAAGCTGATTTGGTATTGTGTGGTGGCTGGATTGCCATCGGTGATTGTTACATCTAGTGTATAGGAGGTTGGGTTGTTTACGGTGACTGTAGCAGGTACTTGAGCCTTTGTGTATAGGTTTTGTGTTCTTGTTGCTGTATGTGCCTTTGTATCTCTCGCTTCAAAGGTTGCTGTGTATTGGGTGTTTGGGAGCAGTCCTGTTTGTGTATAGGTGGTTGCTGTAAACCATGCGGTTGCAGGCTTTGTGGTTACGGTATATCTGTATGGATAGGGGTCCATGCCTGCTATGGCATCTGTTGCTGAGCCTGTCATGGTGATGTCTGATGTGGTAGATGTAAAGGTGACTGTGCCTAGTACAGGGGCTGTCTTATCTATTTTAAAGGTGACGGTTTGTGTCACAGCTGGTGCTATGCCATCGCTTACTTCAAATTTCATAGTATGGTTTCCATCTGTTAGGGTACTCATATTAAGGGCATTGAAACTCACCACCTTTGCTGTTACAGTGCTTGTAGCTGTCTTAGTATCTCTTGGTGTTGTTTCGCTGTCTATGTAGTATTTGCAGGTTAAGTTGTTGTTATCTGGGTCTGATACGGTGATTTTAGGGATGAAACTTGTGTCTGCTTCGGAAAATGTCCCATTTTGCGTAGGTGTGGTTAGGACTAGGTTTGGTGCACTATTTTCAGTATATTCTATGGTTGCAATTGCGGAGCCAGATGAACTCCACCCCGCGTATACAGATATGAAAGTGGTTGCAGTATAGTCTTTTAATTTTATTATCTGTGGAGTAGTTGGTGGTGGATTATTGCCCATATAGGTGCTTGCCCATGACAAGTTTCCAATGTGCCATGAAACACTACTTTGCGGGTCTGCATTCAAACCCATGCTTATATTGCTTAGAGTCACTCTAAGTTTTATTTGATTCTTCATTGTCAGAGGCCAAGACTTATAGAGTATATCTTGATATACAATATCTCTATCCTTAGCTTCACTATAAACTGTTTCCATATACCTTATTTGTATAGTAGTAGCATCCATAAGTATGCGCCAATACCTCTGGTGCTCAGCAAAATGTGTTGAAAGTATATCTCCTGCCCCTAGATATGTCCAATTATCATCTCCCCAAACCTCATTTCCTGTCATGAAATGGACATTATCCGTAGGTTTTTGCATTTTTTTAATTGCATAATTATAAATTATGCAATTACTTCATTTTTTCCAGTTACCTTTCTATCAATTTTGCTTTTATTTTCTGGATTAGCAAGTTGTCATAGCTCTTATTATTCAAGGGGTGCAGCTCCATATGTTTATGTAATTCCTTGTAATCTACATGGGTATATATCTGTGTTGTTTTTATATTCTCATGACCTGCAATTTTTTGAAGCACTAGGATGTCCACTCCGCTTTTATGCAGCAGTGTAAGGCATGTATGTCTTAGTTTATGTACTGACAGCCCTTTTCTATATATACCGATTTCTTGGGATAGTCTTTTAAATATATCTTGTATGCCTCTTTCGCTTATTGGTTTACCATATTTGTTTAAGAAGACTCTATTTGTTTTTGTGGCAGGTATTCTTCCTCTTTGTGTTCTGTCTTCAAATTCTATTTCTTTATCTTTTATTTGTCTTTTTATGTAATGTTTTTCTGTGGATAGATAGTTTAACACTGCTTCATAAGCTCTATTTACCAGTGGTACAGTTCTTTCTTTGCTTCCTTTTCCCATGAAGGTTATTGTCCTTTCGGCAAAGTTAATTTGGTCTATATCTGTATTTGTGACCTCTGAAAGTCTGGCTCCGGTGAGAAGAAACAGGCTGAACATTGCATAGTCTCTCGCTGCATTTTTAGATATCAGTTTTATGCCAAACAAAAAGTTTTCTGCTTCATCAGCAGTTAAATACATAGGTAGGATTTTAGATACCTTTTGTTGCTTGATTTCATTCGTGATATTTTTTTCATATGTTATATATCTTTTATCCATGAGAAATTTATAGAAGCTTTTTAATATAGATATCTTGAGATTAATTGTATTAGGTTTATTTCCTAATTGGTTTTTGAGGTATGTCAGGTATCTCTTGACATGCTCACTGCTAATTTGTTCAAAGGAAGGTTTTTTCAGGCTTTCATTCATTTCTAGGTAGTCAAAGAAAAGCTTTAATTTATTATTGTATGTCTTGATTGTTTTTTTGGAATAGTTCTTTTCTGTGTCTAAAAAATAGTTGAACTCTGCAATATATTTTTCCATATTCATCTACCCCTTTTATGATATTTTATTTCATACTCATATCATAAAGGATTTTATGGAACTTCTTAACTAATTTCATTATTTCTACAGATGTATTGTTTTATCCTGTAATATTTTAGGTAAATCGATAGCAAGTTATGCCATTTTTCGCCATTTTTTTCTATGCAACTGATACGGAATTATAATTCATAAAGTAGGGGCAGTGCCTTCAAATTTTACTTAAAGACACTGCCCCTTATTTGTTTAATAACATTTCTTTCTATCAAGATACTCTTGAACGAGTCTTAGTATTTCTCCAAATCTTTGGAAGTGGACTACTTCTCTTTCCCTTAATAAGCTTCATATTGAAATAACACCTCTATCATTGTTCGTAAGTTGTTCTTTCTGAAAGCCTTAAAACAGCAAATTTCATATAGGATACAGTTATAAAAATATATTTTGCAACACTATTACTAAACACCATATTGTAAATGCGAAAGAAATCCAGCTAAAGCCTGATGGCATAAATTGTGCTATATACCATCCTTTTATTATTTTTCCGTAAAATGCACCCCACCACAAAGCTAAAATTATCAACACGAAAGGAATGCCTATGGTTATTGGTGCTAAATATTCGCCATTTAACATGTTCACTAATAAAACCCCAGAATATATTATTGCGCATATAATTAATGTAGCTGCAATAGATAATGTTAAACTTCTCCTTACTTGCATATAAGCAAAAGCAGGTAATTTCTCCCCTGTCTTCCACTCTATCCATACATTCATAATATCAAAAATAATATTATATCCGTTATCGCTATTTGTGAGTATAACAATACCATCTTTCTTCTCCGGTAAAATAGCAAAGTGTGCGCGCCAGCCTCTATTTACGCCTGAATGAGATACAACTTTATCTCCATTTGAAAGCTTATCTGTAGCATAGCCTAGTCCATATCCGTCCGTTACTGAATTAAACATTGTATTTCTGGTACTTAAAGATAACACATTATTATCCATTGTTAAATTTGCCTGTATAAATTTTGTCATATCCTCCAAAGTTGTATACAAACCTGCAGCAGCTTGCTCAATAAAAATATAATTTGGCATCTCATTTCCTAGTACATCATAGGCTTTTGCCATTTTACGCTTTTGCTCCTCTTTTAAAACATAAAAACTTTCGTTCATGCCTAATGGCTTTAATATTTCCTTCTCCATATATTTTTCAAAAGTTATTCCCGTTATTTCTTCAATTAAAAGCTGCAAAAGTGTAAAACCACCTCCTGAGTACTTATATTTTTTGCCTGGTTGTATTATTATTTTTAGTTTTCCAGCAAAAATACCCATACCTGATAAAGACTGCTCTATAGTTGGCAGTCTTTTATGAGGTGAATAGCCTGCATAGCCATGTATTGATAGTCCTGCTGTATGACTTAGTATTCTTCTTATAGTAATACCATTTGAGTCGAATTTCGAACCATCAAGCTGCCAACGAGTCAAATATTTTTCCACAGGAGCATCCAAATCAATTAATCCCTTTTCCCAAAGCTTCATAACTCCCCATGCAGTTAACGATTTTGATATAGATGCAGCCTGAAAAACTGTATTTTCATCTACGGCCATCTTTTTTCTTTTATCAGAAAATCCATAGCATTTCAGACATACAACTTTGCTTTCACGGATGATTGCTACAGCAGCTCCTGGTACTCCATATCTTCTTAATAGCTTTTCAATACCATAATTAAAATCACTTTCAATATCCTTCGGTTCTTTTTTTGATAATACTGCTTTATTAATAGCTGTATATACCATAATAATTAGTAGAACAAAAGGAATTAAAATATATAACAAAATATTTAATTTGTTTTGAAATAATGCATTCATATCCCAATACCTTTCTTTGCTAATATATATATATTAAACAATACGAAACTATATGGTTCAACTAAATCAGCAATGTTCCATTTATAATATTTACAATACTGTCCAGATATTCATTTATAAAAAAATGTCCGCCTTCATACATATGAACCTTACATTTTTTATTTGTATGATTCTTCCACTCCAATATTTCATTTAGCATGAAATCATCTTCTTTACCTGCAAAAACCGTAATATCACAATCCATCTTTTTATCTTTCTTCACATATTCATAAGTCTCTATTATTTTAAAATCCGACCTTAGCATAGGTAAAAGAATATCCAGTAATTCTTTATTTTCTAAAACTTCAGCAGGAGTCCCACCCAATTTTATTATCTCCTTCTTAAAGTCAACATCGGGGAGTTTATAAACAATTGTTTTATCTTTTTTCATATTTGGAGCGCTATGCCCTGATAAAAATACATGAGTAGGATTCTGATAACCCAAATCTCGAATTTTATGACATAATTCATAGGCAATAATGCTTCCCATACTGTGACCAAATAATGCATAAGGATAGCAGTCCAGTTCATTTTTAATCATACTGTATATATCATCTACCGCTTCATTAAGATTATCATAAAGCGGTTCATTATAGCGCCTCCCCCTGCCCGCCAATTCAACGGCACATATATCTATAGAATCATCCATAAACTTTCTCCAGTTTGAGAAAAAAGCCGATGAACCACCAGCATAGGGTATGCAAATCAATTTAGTTTTCTTCATAATCTCTAATGACCTCCATCAATTAGCATATTTTTTATTGCACTTTCAAAAACCTTACTACTTTCAAGCATGCAGAAATCCTTTGGAAATGTATCGACTTTAGTACAAACAGAAATCTTATAATTTTTATCAATACAATAATGCCTGAAATAGTATTCATCAAAGATATTCTGTGGATAAAGTTTGATACCATCAGAATTTATGACTTCTACTGTAAATGAGTCTAAAGAAATAGATACGCCCTTCCCAATTGCTTTTATATAGCTTTCTTTCAACGTCCAAATATCATATAAAATATTGAGCCTATCCTTTTGGGATGTTTCTAGCAAAAACCCCATATTCAA
>JAUQXG010000337.1 GCA_030834765.1 Lutispora sp. | reverse complement strand
TGTATCATCGTCTCGTCCGTGTTAATACCCATTTCTCCGCCTAGGGCATCCACTTCACAAACAAGATTTCCTTTTGCAGGTCCTCCTATAGATGGATTACAAGCAAGCATGGCAATGCTATCTAAGTTTATAGCTGTTATCAGCGTATTAAGCCCCATTCGTGCGCATGCCAGAGCTGCTTCACAGCCTGCATGTCCTGCCCCTATTACTACTACATCATATTCCCCTGCTTCATATCTCACACAATTCCCTCCCTGCAGCTTTGCTGTATAAAGTTCAATTTATAAAGGCCACAGCCTTTATAAACGATCACCTCTATTTTCCCACACAAAAATTCTTGAATATTTCATTAACAATATCGTCTTCTACACTGTCTCCGGTTATTTGCCCCAGGTAATTCCACGCATCTTTTATGTCAATAGAAAGCATATCTATTGGCATTTGATTATTTATAGAATCAATACAGCTTCCTAAACTATTATAAGCCTTATCTAAAAGGTTTTTATGTCTTGTATTGGTCACAAGGCTTTTGCTGCTGGTGGTTACCTCTCCACTATATAAAACTTCTTTTATAGCCTTTTCTAAATGATCTAAGCCCATCCTATTTACAACACTCATGAGAATTACATTTTCTTCTCCAAATTTTTCTTTTAAATAACTAAGGTCTTGGCCTATTCCCATATCCATTTTGTTAGCTACAACCATAGTATTCTTATTTTTAATTAACTCTATGATTTCCATATCCTGATCAAGCAGCTTTGAAGAGATATCAACAACAAATATCACTAGATCGGATTTTTCAATAGATTCCTTCGTTCTTTGAACCCCGATCTTTTCAACCACATCTTCTGTCTCTCTTATTCCTGCAGTATCAATCAGCTTAACAAGAATTCCTGCAATATTTAGATATTCTTCTATGATATCTCTTGTCGTTCCTGGGACATCAGTTACGATTGCTCTATTTTCTCTCAATAATAAGTTAAGTAAAGAGGATTTGCCCACATTTGGTCTTCCAACAATTGTGGTATTTAGTCCATCCCTTATAATCTTTCCTTGATAGAAACTATCTATAAGGGCCTTAACATTAGTATGAACCTCATCTATCAAAGTTTTTACATTATTTAAAGTTACTTCTTCAATATCATGTTCTGGAAAGTCTATGGATGCCTCTATATGAGATACGATACTTAATAGCTTATCACTATTTTCCCTTATTTTTTCTGATAATTCACCTTCTAACTGATTATATGCCGTGCTTAATCCTTTATCTGTTTTAGAGGTTATCATATCAATTACTGCTTCAGCCTGAGCTAAATCAATTCTTCCATTCAAAAATGCTCTTTTTGTAAACTCTCCTGCCTCCGCCATTCTTGCCCCACTTTGCAATACAATATCAAGTATTTTCCTTACAGAGATAAATCCTCCATGGCAATGTATTTCACATACATCCTCAGTTGTATAGGAATAAGGTGCTCTCATTATAATAGCTAATACTTCATCAATAGGGTTTTTTTCCATATCAAAAACTACACCATATACTGCTTGTCTAGATGGCATATCCTGTACTTGTATATTTTTTTTAGCCTTGAATATCTTACCTAAAATATGTATTGCTTGGCTTCCGCTTATTCTAATAATGCCTATACCTGCTTCACCTGATGCTGTTCCAATAGCAGCTATAGTATCATCTATCATATAATTATCTTCCTTTCATGGGTAAATTATTTTTTAATATTTAGGCATATGAAACAACAACCCAGTATTTTCATACTGGGTTTAAAATCCATTACTTTTTACTAATTATAACCTTTCTATAAGGCTCTTCACCCTCACTATAAGTTGTTATGCCAGGATAATCCTGAAGTGATGCGTGTATGATCCTTCTTTCATAAGGGTTCATTGGTTCTAATTCTACTCTTCTTCCTAGCTTTAAAACTTTACTTGCCATTCTTTCAGCAAGCCTTTCAAGAGTTTCTTCTCTTTTTCTTCTATAATCTTCTGTATCTAGTATCACCTTAATATGGCTTTCCCTGTCTGCATTTTTATTTATAACAAGGCTAACAAGATATTGAAGAGAATCGAGGGTTTGACCTCTTCTCCCTATTATCATTCCCATTTTTGGTCCTACTAGATTTATATACATATTATTTGCTTCTTTACTAATTTTTATTTCAGCTTTTATATCCATATTGTTCAAAACGTCTTTTAAGAATTTTTGAGCAGCTTGATTCTCGTCATATACTGCTTCTACCCTAACTCTTGCCATCTTTGAACCAAAGCCGAATATACCTTTTGAAGGCTGTTCTAAAATCTCTATCTTCGCATTTTCATTAGTAACCTTTAGTTCATCAAGAGCCAGCTTTATAGCTTCTTCAACTGATTTTGCAGTTTTCTCAATACAAGCCATAATTATTTAACCTCCTTAGAAATCACCGCAGGTCTTATCATAAAATACTGTTGAATAATTGTAAAGGTATTGCTTATTACCCAATATAATACTACCCCTGAAGGGAATTTAAGACTCATTACACCTATCATTATGGGCATTACATTATTCATTGTCGACATTGTGGAAGCACTAGGATCCTTTGCACCTGATGCTGGAGTTGCTGGCGTTACCATCTTTGTCTGAATAAAAGTTGTTATAGCTGATAACACAGGCAATATATAAATCGGGTCTGCTTTACTTAAATCAGGTAACCAAAGGAAACTTCTTGATATATTTGCGAACTGTTCTGGAGTAAAAACATAAGTTGTTGGGTTTTGTATCACACTAAACAAAGCAAATATAATAGGAAGCTGAATCAATAAAGGTAAACATCCTGATGCAGGATTATAATTATGTTCCTTGTATAGCTCCATAAGCTTTTCATTAAGCTTTGCTTTATCATTCTTATATTTTTCTTGAAGTTCTTTCATTTTCGGATTAAGCAAATTCATCTTTTTCATAGACTGTGTCTGCTTAATATTCAAAGGCAAAAGAATCGTCTTAGCAATTATGGAAAAAACAATGATTGAATACCCATAATCACCTATAAAATTATATATAATTCTTAGTAAGTCTCCTAAAGCTTGAGAAATAAAGCCCAAATTATCTTCCCCCTCATTAACATAATTATTATTCCGATATATTAACCTACAGTCATTGTAGCAATATACCATAGGTGTTTTTCAATTTTATGGTACTGGATCATATCCTCCAGGATGGAATGGATGACATTTCCCAATTCTTCTAATAGAAAGATAGCTGCCTTTTACAGCACCATATTTCTTTATAGCTTCTATAGAATAATTGGAGCATGTAGGAATGAACCTACATTTTCCTGGAGCAAGCATTGGAGATATCATTATTTGATATAATCTAATTATAAATATTAAAATTCTTTTCATATTAACCCTGCCTGCACCTGCTGCTTATCATGCAGCCAGTGCATAAAATTAAATTGATAAAGGCTCTGGCCTTTTAAAAATATACTATTCTTTTAAAAGTTTTGCTCTTTTAAATGTAGATACCATATTTTTTTGTATATCCCAAAAGCTAGCCTCGCTGCTTTTTTGTCTCCCTGTAAATATTATAGTATAACCAATTTTAAGTTTATGATGAAACAATCTATAATTTTCACGAAGAAGCCTCTTTACACGGTTTCTTTTTACGCTATTGCCAATCTTTTTACTGACAGAAAAACCAACCTTATTATAGTCAAGCTTGCTTTTCATAATGTACATTACCAAATATTCTTCAGCATAGTACCTGCCCTCTTTATACATCTTCTTAAATTCATAATTTTTCTTTACCTTATTTATTACAGCCATATTTTCCTCATGCTACAGAAAAAGGCCACAAATGCGGCCTTATACTGTTAATCTCTTTCTACCTTTTTTTCTTCTTCTTTTTAGTACTAATCTACCATTTTTAGTACTCATTCTTTCTCTAAAGCCATGTACTTTCTTACGCTGTCTTTTCTTTGGTTGATACGTCATTAACATAAAAACACCCCCTTGCAAAGCAATATATCTTAAAAGATATTTAGCATCAAAACATAATTGTCCGTTGTACTATTAAAATTATATATATATTGATTATACATGTCAAGAAAATATATTTGTGGATAACTTATTAATTAATATTGTATTAAACCTTATGATTTGATATTATAAGTAATAGATTGTGCATAACTTTTAAATATTTATGAACAATTAATGGTCCTTATACACAATTTGTGTATAGAATTGTGTATAAGTTGTGTTTTCTGTATTAAAAACTCATTTATAGGTTATAATCAAATGTCTGATTTTATTAGGTTCCTGCTATGTGGATTATTTTCTCGCCCAAAATGTTCATAACTTAATAAAATCTTCTTTTCATTATTTTAACCAATTATATATTAACATATAATACACAATTTTATTCATAATAAAATTTTTTCATATTTATCCACAAAAATCATTTGTGCATAGTGTGTGTTACTTTTTACTTTAATAAGGAGGATTACGATGAACCCTCAATACAATCATATTTGGGAAAAAACTTTAGATGTAATAAAAGTAGAGCTGACTGAAGTAAGTTTTAATACGTGGCTTAAGGCTATTCAACCTGTTTCATTGACAGAGAATCTTTTTATATTTTCTGTCCCCGACGATTTTACAAAAGGAATTTTGGAGGCAAGATATCTTACTTTGATAAAAAATGCTTTAAAGCAAATAACTTCCAGTGATATCAATGTGAAGTTAGTGATAGGAAACGAGCAAACAGAAAGCAAAAATGAAAAAAGACAAATCAAAGAGGAAGAAGCCGCAGTCAATACATCCTTAAATCCAAAATATACTTTTGACAAATTTGTTATAGGTAATAGCAATAGGTTAGCCCACGCAGCTTCAGTGGCAGTATCAGAGTCACCAGCAAAAGCATATAATCCTCTCTTTATATATGGAGGCGTAGGTCTAGGAAAAACACACCTTATGCATGCTATTGGACATTATATATTAAATCAGAACAAAAAAGCCAAGGTTGTTTATGTATCATCAGAAACTTTTACTAATGAATTAATAAATTCTATTAGAGATGATAGAAATGTTGAATTTAGAAATAAATATAGAAGTGTAGATGTTCTATTGGTGGATGATATACAATTCATAGCAGGTAAAGAAAGAACTCAGGAAGAATTCTTCCATACCTTTAATACACTGCATGAAGCCAATAAACAAATAATAATATCAAGCGATAGACCTCCAAAAGAAATACCAACCCTTGAAGACAGACTTAGATCAAGATTTGAATGGGGTCTTATAGCAGATATTGCACCTCCGGATCTTGAAACAAGGGTTGCAATTCTAAGAAAAAAAGCAGATATTGAAAATATTACAGTGCCTGATGAAATCATGCAGTTTATAGCTAGAAAAA
>JAUQXG010000336.1 GCA_030834765.1 Lutispora sp. | reverse complement strand
GTTTTCTGCTCGTCTACCATTTCAAACTACGAATTTGGCACAAATTCAACACTTTCAGGTAAGCTTCCAGTCCCCTGTATTTTGCAATGATAATATTCAAATTTCTCATTATCTTTAAATGCACAAGGTTTGCTTTGAACCTCATCATCGCTTCTCAAGTCAACAATTGTTGTTATATTGTTTGCTAATAATAGTTGTATATCATCATCTGATACTTGAACTGGTGCATCACTACGCAGAAACATATTATACATAGTAATTTTTCCACATTCTACAGAATACCCACCTAAATCACGTGTATTAAGAGTGTTGCTTAATAAAAGTCTACGCATATGGTCACTTCCTTGATAATACTTTCTTCGTCATATTTACTATTTAGATATAATTTCTATAATATTTCGCATCCACTACTGCAACGAATAGGGATACTTTATTAGAAGATGTGCTTATGGTCAATCAAGTATAATCTTTACTTTTGGCCACTTTTCTTCAATTTGCTTTTCATGAATTCGGGTTTCAAATAGTCCCTTAGACTTCTTAGGATTTCTTCTCCAAATCATATCAAATAAATCTTCTAGTCCATATGGAGCTATAATTTGCACTTGGTTATTTCTATCCAAATATACTCCTACGCAGGTTGCTATCTCCGGCCATTTACTTATTCCATCACTTAATGATTCGTTTGGAGTGATTGGCTTGCCATAATCGTCTTTATACCATAGGTGGACTAATGCTTGATTAGTTACCTCCCATGCGTATTCACTTTCAAACTCTTTTAATTTATTCTCAATTTCTTTTTCATCTTCAATTTCACCAGAACGGTCATAATAAACTACATCTATATCTTTACTACTAACTTTGCTATACTGGTGTAATTCTCTCCAAACTAAATCTCTTATCATTCCAGCACCAATACACCAATTTTCAATCTCAATCTGTTGAACTGCTTTTAAAGCTTTCATTACATACCTATCATTAAGTACTAATCCTATTAATCTTTCATCATATGTCATTAAATCGCCTCCTCATTCGCATATCTTCTAACGTGGTACCGCAGGCTTCATGGTATAAACCCATTTGATTGCAACATAATAAAACTAATGCACAGCATTTATTACGGCATAAACATCAAACTCATGTTATAAAGCAATATGCATTTCCAGTAAATTATACTCTTTCTCATCGACTTCTCTCTTTGATATCTTTTCAACAGTAAATCCCATCTTGCGCCAGAATAAATAACCAGTTTCATTGGTTTCATAACATGCAAGCTTCATTTCTATAAAATTGTTATCTTTAGCTGCTTGGATAAGCACATTTATAAGCTGTCTGCCAATACCCTTCTTATGCTTATCCATATGCAGCATGAAGAATCCCAAATATACTACATTTTTATGAGGATATCCTTCTACATAATCTAGAATAGCGATCAACTCATCTTTTATGTAAATTCCCATGAAGAATTTCTGTTCTAAATCTGTATTTGGGGGAAGTGCCGTTATATCTTCTTTACACTCCTCTAAAGTAAGTATATGAGATTGAGTTCTTGAATAAAAATACGTATTAGACTGCATCAGCTTAAATGCATCTTCTATGTTATTTTCATCTATGCGAACTACGTTATATGCAAATAGTCCTTTTCTTAAATCGTCTATTATCATTTTAACTTTTTCTCCTTTTTATTTTTTAATAGCTATATTCTCGTTTATATCTTTTTGTCATACCCGATACATATAAGTATCCTATAAACTAACTAAAAAAACTCTTTTTCTAATAATATGGTTCTGCCCATTCTAATACAAAAATAATATCACATTTATACATGATTTATCCAGTATTGCTTATTATAACCACATCCCCCTATTTAGTTTATATCCTAATTTGATCTAGTCTACATTCCTTACCCAATCAAAATATGGTACAATTATTTTATTATATAGCATAATCAG
>JAUQXG010000335.1 GCA_030834765.1 Lutispora sp. | reverse complement strand
TAATGTCTCTAAACAAATTTATATGATTCTGTTTAATGTTATTTGCAATTTTATATATATCGTCTGTAGTAATTTGAAAATTTACTCCTCTACCAAAAGGATATTGTAATTTTCCAGTATCCCAATGCCCATTAATCTCCTCAATCATAATTTGTGCCTCACCATAAGAAAGAAAAGCAAACTTATCTGCAAGCCTTTCATACTCTAAATGAAATCCCAAAATATCTATATAAAAATTTTTGGATTTATTAATATCCGATACAGATAATTCTGGAATTAAACCATTGAATTTCATATCCAAACCTCCTATTTATAATAAGAATTTTTGCCTCGTATTTTTTAAATTATATGTACCATATAATTTTATCTTACCATTATAGAGGCAAAGCAGCTACTTGCAAAAGCAATCAATTGATAACAGATACGAATTTGCCACAAATATTAGTTAACATAACACTAAATAAAATCAATAATAAATGTTTTTATAATCGGGATGTACATATCGTCTTTTACCCTGTGTCTTCTTACCAACTTGAATGGCATTTTCAGGACATCTGTTTACACAGCCAAAGCAGTTTACGCAGTCGCTTCCCCAAACAGGCTTGACATCAAATGTAATATTTTGTACAGGGCAATATTTTATACATTGCTTACATTTTACACATTTTTCATCGGCATATAGCTTTTTACCAAAATCCTTATACATGTATTTTACAAATTTATATCCTTGCTTAGATAGAAAACGTATTCCTGGTATTGGGCGATACATTATAATTGTTTTTTTATTCAATATGCCCTCCGTGAAACGATTAACTAAAGTCACTGATTTAGCTAGCATATCTTTCTCTTTTTTTGGCGTTGGGGCCATTGCACCATAGATATCATTTTCAGGCATTTTTACTTTAAACCAAGCATCTACATCCTCCTTAAAAGCAAGGTATGAGCCTGCTGGTGAATTTGCATAAGTTATAATGGCAAATACATATTTGCCTTTCTTGTCAAGATGCCTGAATAATTCATTCTTGAAATCCAACACGATATCCGGTGCGCTTGCACCATAGCAAGGAAAAACAATTCCAATTCTTTCAGCATGATCACATTGTTTGAAATCTTTAAAGCTTGCCAATGGTATAACCTGCTCACCTTCAATGTGTTCTGCAATTTGCTTTGCCACGGCATAAGAATTTCCAGAGCCTGAAAAATAAAATATCATTATGATTGTCCTCGCTAAATAATACTTCAGATCTTACACTGATGTTTTAAGCGAAACATTGTTTTGCTGTAAAAAATCTATAAAGTCTTTTCCCATTAACTTAAGCTCGTCTTTAACATTGCTTGCATGTCCGCCAAACAATGTGTTTGATGCGATTTTCGTGTTTAAAACATACCCCATAACAAGATCCATTAACCATACAGGGCATACCAAGAGTATTTTGAGTTTGGATGGCATAAAAATCACCTCTATTCACTTTTAAAACAAATGTTGATTTATGAACATTTGTTTTGTATAATAATCTTATCAAAGCTAT
>JAUQXG010000334.1 GCA_030834765.1 Lutispora sp. | reverse complement strand
GTCCCACTTTTCCATCAACAACCAATCCATTCTTCTCTTGAAACTTTTTCACTGCTGATGTCGTCACAATACCAAAGTAACCTGTTACATTGTCTTTAAAAAAGCCTAATTGTTTGAGCTGTGTCTGTATGTTCTTTACCTCTTGACCTCTGTTGCCAAACTTTACTGAATCGGCAAAAGCTATTGATGTCATCGAAAAAGTAAACATCAATAAAAGAATAAGTATTTTGCTTTTCTTCATGTTCTCTCCTCTCTCCTGCTTACGAGGTTAGTTGCCGGGTTCGGACAGAGAGATGCCCTAGACTATGTGCATTGTTTTTGCGAAGCGAAAACAAAAAACGTTTACTATTTGCATGTTAATGCAAATAGTAATAAGTCATTAACCCCCTTAAAGATATTGTCCCCCGCTCCTATATTTTGATATAGGATTCAGCTGCAGTACGGCCTGTATATAGTGTACATAACCCGTACTAGTTGTTCAACGGTAATATATGGAGTCAAAGTAAAAAGCTGCTTATATACAGCAGCTTTCCCCATTTGATTTCTCTTATATCTCTTTTTCATATCCTCTATTTATCCCGCTAATTTATCTTTCTTCATCAATTCATCTACATGATTTACTCCCTTTTTATAGGTATACCAATATATCGCACCTACAAAAATTGCTCCACCAACAATATTGCCTAATGTAACAGGGATTAAATTATTTACTGCAAAACTTGACCAATTGAGAGCTGCCAGTGTTTCAGGAGAAAGATGTGAAGCTTCCACCCATGCGGGGTTCATCTTTGCCATGATACCTGCAGGTATATAATACATATTTGCCACACTATGTTCAAATCCTGATGTTATAAATAGCCAAATAGGAAAGAAACATGCCAAAAGCTTTCCAGTCATATCCTTTGCCCCATAGCTAATCCAAACGGCCATACAAACCAACCAATTACACATGATTCCTAAATAAAAAGCACTTATAAAGGGAAGTCCCACTTTATAAGAAGCAATCTTTATAGTTACACCGCCCAGTACATTGGCACCGCTATTAAAAAGTCCAGACTTAGCCATCATATAAGCGATAAGCAGTGAACCAATCAGGTTTCCAATGTACACAAAAAACCAATTTCTAATCATCATAAAAGGTTTTAGCTTGCCTTCCAGCACGCCCATAAGCATAAGGGTATTTCCTGTAAAAAGCTCTCCGCCTCCAACAACTACCATCATAAGTCCAGTACCAAAGATGGACCCTGCCAGTACTTTTCCAAGGCCATAAGTCTCAGGTTTTGCAAAAAGATTAAAAGCTGCCATATTGGAGCCTTCTCCTGCAAATCCAATAAAGGCGCCTGCTAAGATTCCAAGTAAAAGCATTTGCACTATAGAAAGCTTTGACTTTTTAACTCCTACCTCTATGGTCACATCTGCGATCTCAGAAGGCGTATAAAAATTTTTGACCTCCACCTAGTGTTACCTCCTCGATATCCATAAAAATAACTATTTTAAAATACAATACCACTTGTACAAAATATGTCAACTGCTTTTCTGTAAACGTGTTATAATTTTTATAATAATGAGTCCTAGTATTCCACCAGCAATGGCTGTCACAAGCTGAGGAGAGCTCATTGCCAACTTTATAGGTGCAGGAACTTTTACAATAAAATAATTTACTACTACATAGAGCAAAACGAACTTCAGTACGGCTGCAGTGCCAATTGCTGCATATTGATTTTTATCCTTTAAATAATAAAATGTAATTGCATAAAGTATATTTGAAATGATAATAAAAGGTACAACAGGCAATATCGCAGGAGGAAGGACTCCTAAAATCACTGCAAAAAATGGTGTGATTGCCCCTATAGATGCTGCCCACCAAGGACCGCATAAAGATGCCGCTATGATTAGCGTTGCATTTATTCCTGTGCCAGTAAAAAACTGACCAAGCTTTATGAATTGAAAAAGCAAGGCTACAGCTAAAAGCATAGAAGCTTTTGTAAGATTATATACATTATTATGTTTCATTTTTAACCCTCCTAATTTATATTCTATTCATTTCACCATAAATATGATCTGTATTATTCCTTCTTATAGATATTTTACCATTTACAAGTTTAAAATCAAAACATAATATAATATATATAAGTTTAATTATTTTTCAGACTTAGCTATACTTGTTTACGTATACATTATTGATAGAAAAAGAACGGAGCTGATTTTTTTGAGACGAAGAAGGTTTGATGATGATTTTATGGATGACAGGAGAAGAATGGGCAGACATAGAAACATGGGTATATTTTCCTTAATTCCAATGACAATAGGTCTTGCAATGATGTTTGTGAATGTAGGACTACAAATAGCTCAAGCAGTAACAAATGTAGTCTTTGGCACATTGTTTGGAATAACCAGAAAAATGCCTAATCCCAATATAAATATGAATACTCCAAAACCTGAGCCTCCAAGACCGCATACGACAGAAGCAAAGCATGAACCTCAGCCAAGAGTTATCAATCTGGATGAGGAAAGGGCAAAACAGCAGGCTAAGGCAGCGAGTCAGGGGATCAAAGAAGAAAAAGGGCATAAAAAAAATTGGAACATACTGATATTTCTTTTTGCACTGATTGCATCAGTAACTGTCCTTTGTACTGGAAGGCTTTTAGAAGCAGGAGTTATATTCGCCGGAGGTTTTATATTGATGGGCTTTGTAAGCCTTATAGGAAGTCTTTCCAATAGAAAGCCAAAAGCAAAGCCAATAAAACCAGAAATATGCAGTGATGAAGAAGTTGAAAAAGTATTAAAAGAAACCGAAGTGAAGCTGCAAAATATTCGAAAAATGAAAATAAATATCTCAAAACATGATCTTCAGTTAAAAATAGAAAATCTTTGCCAAAGCGGAGAGAAAATCATAAAAACAGTAAGGGCAACACCTGATGATTTAAAGCTAGTTAGAAAATTCTTTTACTACTATGTAGATGCATTAGGGGAAATAACCGAAAAATATATTAAGATATCCGTCTCAGGTGTCTCTGATGAGGAAATACGTCAACTGATGGTAGATACAGAAAAAAGCTTCGACGATTTCAAAGAAATTTTTACGGATTATGAGAAAAAACTTATCGAAAGAGATTTACTGAATTTAAAGGCTGAAATAAATGTTATAAAAAACGAAAGCTAACCTTCTTAATAGGGTTAGCTTTTTTTACATAAAGGGGCAGCTTGGCTAAATGGCAAGCTGTCCTATTATTTTACATGGGGTACAAATATATCGGCAAGCTAGGGTTTGGGTAAAATTCTAAAATCCATGAAGCTATAAAGAACAAGGGTAACAAGGGCAATTATTACAGTGGTGATTAAAATGCCTTTCAACAACGACTTTTTCATTCCTTTCTTCCACCTCCTTGACAGCTTCTTTACCGCTTCGGCCTTGTTCAAATTCTGCTCTGTATTGTTAAGGGGTAATTCTTCTCCCATTACCTGCAATTCGGCTTTGCAGCTATCACAATAAGCAAGATGTTCTTCAACCATCGTTTTGCTATCATCGCTGCAAACGCCATCGTGATATAGCGGCAGTATATCTTTAATAATTTCACAAGATATTTTCATTTCATTACCTCCTGTAATTGTTTTTTTGCCCTGTAAAAAATCAGTCTTGCCCAACTATCGGTTTTCCCGAATAACTCACCAATTTGAGAAAATGGCAGTTCTCCGAATACCCGTAAAGTAAAGACCTCTTTGTATGGCTCATTTAGATCATGCAGCAAAAAGTATAATTGCGTTGCCGCTTCTTTATCAAAGTAATCTTTTTCTAAGTCTGATGATATATCTGGAATATCTGCATCTATATCCGGAGCCATCCGCTTTTGTTTTTTTGAAAGTGAGAAGTAAGTGTTTTTAGCAATCTGACAAAGCCATACATATAATTTGCAGCTTCCATTGAACTGATCTATATTCTGCATGGCTTTGAAAAAAGTTTCTTGCGTAACCTCTTCCGCAATGGCCTCATTCCGACACAGGGTGAGCACATATTTATATACATCAGAAAAGTGTTCTATATATATTTCTCCGAAATCCGTCACTTTCTCACCTCCTATCTATAAGACTTAGCTAATATGAAAGCGTTTCAAAGTTTTTTATTTTTTTCTTCGTATGCTAGAGAAAAAATAGAAAACCTCACAATATTGTGAGGTTTTCTGCAATTTTTACCTTTAATAGGCAACTTTTATAATACATATTTAAATTCAATTTACTAATACTAACTTTCTGCAAACCTAATTTTTATACTTTACTTCTTTTCACATAATGGGTATGCAAAATATGATGTGCTTTATGTCCGTTAGCCTCTTTCAGATAATCATCATATAGTGCTTTGATTTCAGGGTTCTTATGAGACTTTCTATTTGTCATTTGTCGATCTATACTGTATAAACCTTGGGCTCTTTGTCTGCACACTTCTTCGGTTTTTTCCTTATCCATGATAATTGGCTGTCCGCCTCCATTGATACATCCCCCTGGGCAACCCATTACTTCTATAAAGTGATAATTAGCTTCGCCGTTTCTTACCCGATCCAAAAGAATTCCTGCATTGGCTGTTCCGTGAACAACTGCTACTGACACATCTAAATCTCCGATTTTTACCGTTGCTTCCTTTATGCCTTCAAGTCCTCTTACTGGTGCATATTCTATATTTTTTAAATCTTCACCTGTTAAAACATCCGCTACAGTTCTTAGTGCTGCTTCCATAACGCCACCAGTTGTGCCAAATATTACAGCAGCCCCTGTTGAATCTCCCATGACTTTATCAAAGCTGGCATCTTCTATATCTTTAAAATCTATTCTAGATTCTTTTATCATCTTCGCTAACTCTCTTGTAGTCAGCACTGCATCTACATCCTGTAAGCCATCCACAGATAATTCTTCTCTTGCTGATTCATATTTTTTTGCAGTACAAGGCATGATTGAAACAACAAACATTTTCTTAGGGTCTATACCCATTTTTTCTGCATAATATGTTTTAGTAAGAGCTCCTAACATCTGATGAGGAGATTTGCAGGTTGATAAGTTTTCTATAAAATCATTATGATAATGTTCACAATACTTTATCCATCCAGGTGAACAAGAAGTTATCATAGGAAGCTTGCCATTATTTTTTATTCTATTTAAAAGCTCTGTGCCTTCTTCCATTATCGTTACATCTGCGGCAAAGTCTGTATCAAAAACCCTATTAAATCCTAATCTTTTCAAAGCTGATACCATTTTGCCTTCAACATTTGTACCAACTGGATATCCAAACTCTTCTCCTAGCGCAACCCTTACTGCTGGTGCAGTCTGTGCTACAACAAAGATATCATCATCATCTAAAGCTTCCCATACCTTGTGCCTGTCGTCTTTTTCCTTTAATGCACCTACAGGACACATCTTTATACATTGTCCGCAATTTATACAGGCCACTTCAGATAGACCTTTATCATAAGAAGTTGTTACTGTTGTCTTAACACCTCTATTAGCAAAGGATATCACTCCTGTACCTTGCACATTTTTACAGACACTAACGCATCTTCCGCAAAGTATGCATTTATTTTGATCTCTTACTACAGATGGCGATGCATCATCTATGACATGTGTTATCTTTGTACCTTCAAAGCCTATATCTTTTATACCCATTTCTTCAGAAAGCTTTTGAAGCTCACAACTCAAATTTCTTGTGCAAGTTAAGCATTCTCTATCATGTCTTGCAAGTATAAGCTGCAATACCATATTTCTGGATTCTCTTACAGCTTTTGAGTTGGTCTTTACTTCCATCCCTTCTGTTACTGGCAATACACATGAAGCTTGTAAGGATCTTGCTCCCTTTACTTCAACAACACACATTCTACAGGCACCTACTTCATTTAGCTCTTTTAAAAAACAAAGAGTAGGAATATTTATATTTAGTCCTCTAGCAGCTTCTAATACAGTTGTACCCTTTTGCACCTGAGTTTTAATACCATCAATTGTTATATTTAACATTTCCATAAATTATACCCCCATTGCTTTTTATAAAAAATAAAATAAGATAACCACATAGTTTGTATTCATATTACATTATCCTATTCTATTCTATATTTTTGTTATATTATTGTCAATATTATAATAAGATATTATTTTTCCCTTTTTTACCTTAAAAGGGTGGATTTTAGATTTATTCCTTAACTGCAAATATTCTTTTTGTTTGACAAATCAAAATTAAATTCTCCTGATTTGCCCCCAATTTTTTTAAATAAATGAATATTTGAAATCACCATCTCTTTATCAATAGCCTTACACATATCATATATGGTAAGCGCTGCAACAGATACTGCGGTTAATGCTTCCATTTCAACTCCCGTTAGTCCAACAGTCTTTACAGTTGCTGTTATATCAATTTTACAACTCATTTCATCTATTTTGAAGTCTAAATCAGCCCCATATATATTTATATTATGACACATTGGAATGATATCAGAGGTGCTTTTAGCGCCCATTATACCGCCAATCTGAGCCACTGAAAGCACATCGCCTTTTTTTATTTTTCCTTCGATGACAGCTCTTATGGTTTCTTGCTTCATGTAAATGGAGCCTTTTGCTACTGCTTCTCTCATACTCTCTTCCTTTTCTGACACATCAACCATCTTTGCGTAGCCTTGATCATTGATATGGGTTAACCTTTCCAACCGTAAAACCTCCCATATATAATTTATAATTTGTAGTATTGGATAATATCTTTAAGAAATGAGTATATATCCTCTATGTTTTTGTCTATTATTTTATATATTTCTTCAAAATTTATTTTCCGTATCCGTAGATTATAATATTTCTTAATGCTATCCTGATTTTATTGGTATAACTAATTCATTTTAATATTTTCCTTATATGAAAAAATTAAACTTTTTGCATAACGAAATTATATCCTATACTATTTGCTTTATTCATTTTGTTTCATTATACCATTTAATAGATTAATATAGAAATTAGATTATAGTAAACAGAATCTAATTTTCGTATTTCAATCTACATATCCATTGTGTCTCTGGATTATCCATTATAAAAACAAGAGCTACCATAATCTCTATTTTAATTAATTATTTATAAATACTTCTGGCAGGTCTGAATGATTTTCTGGTTTTGTTTGTTTGAAAACCTTTTAACTATTTTAGTGAAATAGTTTATCATTTCACTATCAAACTTCATATTAAGATATTTCTTGCTTAATAATTCTATCTTTAAAAGATGCGTTATTTTTAAAAATGCTCCTTTTAATTCTTCTATTGACATTATTAATTACCTCCGTAATAAAGCTATACAACTCTGGATTATCAATCATACTTGATCAATTTCAGCGTAATAAGATTCCCTATTTA
>JAUQXG010000333.1 GCA_030834765.1 Lutispora sp. | reverse complement strand
CTTGTATGACTCTTAGCAATCTGGCTTGTAAATTAAGGGCTATTTCTCCTATTTCATCTAAAAATATGGAGCCTTTATGTGCCAGCTCAAAAAGTCCCAGCTTGCCACCTTTTCTCGCACCAGTAAAAGCGCCTTCTTCATAGCCGAAAAGCTCACTTTCAAGGAGGCTTTCAGGCAGGGCTGCACAATTCACAGCGACAAATGGATAATCCTTACGTTTTGATGTATTATGTATGGCTTGAGCAAACAGCTCTTTTCCCGTGCCACTTTCACCGCTAATGAATACAGAGGAGTCTGATTTAGCCATCTTATTCGCCATTTTTTTAAGCTCAATCATTTCTGGGCTTTCTCCAAAAATATCTTCAAATCCATATTTTGCTTTATGACCCTTTCCAATAAGCTGCATTCTCAGCTTATGCTGATTTTTCTCCTGCTCCGTAAATTCGTTTATGATAGCTAGGGCACCGATGTTTTTTTTAGAAACGATTACGGGAACTATGGTAACAGAGATATTGCAGTCGTTTATTTTAACTAGTTTGGCTTTTATAGACTCAGATGTGTTAATCACATGATGAAATGGTATTTGTGGCACCATATCCTTTGCACTTTTTCCTATCACCTCAGCCTTGCTATAGCCAACAATTTTCTCGGCATATTTATTAAAGGCATGTATAGAACCATTTACATCTACCCCTATAATTCCATCATCCAGCACATTAAACAAGATATCCAGTTCACTTTCAAGGGTATTTGTCCTTCCAAGAAGTGCTTCAATTCCAGAGCTGCTGGGTTTTAAGCTGCTAAAGTACTCCATACACTGTTCTTCTTGCAATATAGAATCAAGGGTCAGCTTCACAGCAATATCCACGATGGTGCTGGTATCCAAAATTCTGTTTCCTATATCAATTACTTCCTTAACAAAAGAAGGTACATGCTTCGCCTCCCCTGGTGTGACTGCGATTTTTAACTCTGGTACATTCTTGCCCCCAGGATAAAAGGGTATAAACTCTATATGGTTTATTCCTAGCTTATAAAAAAGTGCAATGGTTTCCATCGTCATTTCACTGCTGTAGTTTACTACTGCGACTTTCTCACCAGCAGGAATATTCATTATCTCATCGTAACTTTCTGCTGTTATGGTGGTGTTGATTATTACAATATCACTTTTATCAGAGATATATTTTTTTATACTTATATAGATGGAATATAGGGATATCACAATAAGGTCAGCATCAATCATTGTATCAATATTGTCAACATCATAAGAGTAAGTTTTTATTTCTATTTTATCTGCAAAAAGCTTCTTTAATTGCTGGCAGTGTGCTTGCGCAACATGGGACCAAAATGTAACAATAGCTACTTTTTTAACCAATACAATTCACCCCTTCTCTGCATTGCTCTTATGGATCATTGATATTTCCAAAATGATCATTCTGTATAAGCTATTATATGGCAATTATAACACATTTTATGAAGCCTTCTGTGAATACCTTTTTTCATAAAAAAGCTGCATACAGTTGGAGGAAATTCATCCTCTAAACTGTATGCAGTCTTTCTTATTGCTTTATATCATTTTTATTATTTTAAATCATAAGGCTTTAAAAATTTATCTACTTGCTCTTTATTTCCTGCCTTATCCATCATTTCTACCTTTGCAAAAACCCAACCTTCTACTTTGTCTACATCTACTCCGGCATCAACAAATGGCTGTGGATTTAGGACAAATACGATATCCTTATCGTTTTGACTCATATCCTTTGCCCATTCAAACATATTGCCATTTCCTAGTGCAAATCCATAATGATCAAGAGCTGCATGGTAGCCTAAAATATCTCTATGGGTTTTTACGATGTTTTTGAAAGATTCCATTGGCGTAGCCTCTCCGCTATAGGCGAATTTATCATCCCCTAATTCTGAATGTATCATTAAAGCACTCATGGTTTCATCGTAAATATACGTATCCTTTGGCAATTTCGTTACATCTAATCCAGCATTTATAAAGGGTGTTGCATCAAACTCAATCATTAGATCTGCCTTGCCTTCAGCACTAAAGTCTTTACTCCATGCAAACCTTTCGCCCTTTGGGGATTCTAATGCCCAGCCGTTATGCATTTCATCGAATTTTACTTTGTCCGGTATTTTATCTAAAACTGCTTCAAAGGATACTGGCGCTGCCTTTCCTATTACGTCTGTAGACTGACAAGCTGAAAGTGAGAAGACTGTCACAAGTGATAGCGCGATGATCGCGGCTTTTTTAAACATTTTATTTCCCCCAGTATTTATTTGTTTTACTATTTTTATCACATCAATAACTATCCAAACAGAGTCAGGCAAAGCCTTACCTTGCTTAGCACTTATTTCATCATTTTTTCTATGGTAGTAATTAATTCGTCAACTACTTCGATCTCGCCTGATTGAATTCTACTAACCAGGCAACTCTTCATATGGTTTTCCAGCAATAGCTTGCTGACCGAGTTCATGGCTGATTGTGCCGAGGATATCTGATTCAACACATCATCACAGTAAATATCTTTTTCTATCATTCCTTTGATACCTCTGATTTGCCCTTCAATTCTGTTCAGCCTGGATATCAAAGATGACTTCATTTTGTCTGGTCTGTCGGTAGTCCTATTGCTGCTGTCATTGCAACTACTGCATTGGTCTGTTTTGCATTTATCGCTCATATTTACCTCCAGATGACTGTATTTATATATTATTTATTGATGTTACTTCATATCCTGCTTCTTCAATGGCTTCTTTTATTTGGGAATCATTCACTTCGCTGCCTAACTCAACAATTGCATTCTTGTTCTCTAGGCTTACTTTTATTGAGTGAACACCTTTTATTTCTCCTAATGCTTCTTCTACATGTTTTACACAATGACCACAGCTCATACCTTCAATATTGATTTGTTTTTTCATTTTAACTCCTTCCTGCAGCTATGCTGCGTTAAATTTATTTGATAAAGGCGATAGCCTTTTTCAAGCATTTTCCTCTATTTTTTTAATTTTATTTATATGGTTTAAAACCTTTTAGTCTAAGGGCATTTGTTAAAACCGATACTGAGCTCAACGACATTGCCGCTGCCGCAAATACTGGGTTTAACAGCTCTCCTCCAAATAAGTGGAACACGCCAGCAGCGATTGGAATTCCCGCTACATTGTAACCAAAAGCCCAAAATAGATTTTGTTTGATATTTCTTATGGTGCTCTTGCTTAATTGTATTGCTGTTGGAACATCCATTAAGTCACTTCTCATGAGCACGATATCGGCAGACTCCATGGCTACATCTGTACCTGATCCTATAGCAATCCCTATATCTGCTTGCGCAAGGGCAGGAGCATCGTTGATTCCATCTCCAACCATAGCAACCTTTTTCCCTTCTGCCTGAAGCTTTTTCACTTCATTTGCCTTATCCTGAGGCAGCACTTCTGCAAGGACTCTATCTATTCCCACTTGCTTCGCAATTGCTTCAGCAGTTCTTTTATTGTCTCCTGTTATCATTGCTACTTCTATACCCATTTTGTGAAGCTTCTTTATGGCATTTGCACTGCTTTCCTTTACGATATCTGCTACTGCAATGATGCCCGCTAGCTTTCCATCTACAGAGATATACATAGGAGTTTTCCCTTCTGAGGCTAATTCATCAGATTCGCTTTCTAGTATCTCTAATCCAATCTTCCTATCGCTCATTAGTTTTTTGTTTCCTAATAAAATATCTTTTCCTTCTATTTGTACTTCTATCCCATGTCCTGGTATAGATAAGAACTTATCAACTTTCAAAATCTCCAGATTTTCTTTTTCTGCTCCTCTGACGATTGCTTCACCGAGAGGATGCTCCGAGCCCTTTTCAGCCGAAGCTGCTATTTGTAAAAGTTTATCTTTATCCACAATATCTGTTACTAATATGTTCGTAACTTCTGGTTTCCCCTCTGTCAGTGTACCTGTTTTATCAAATACGATTGTAGTTATCTTATGTGTGGTTTCTAATGCTGCTCCGCCTTTTATAAGTATGCCATATTCTGCACCTTTACCTGTTCCCACCATAATAGCTGTCGGGGTTGCTAACCCTAATGCGCAGGGGCAGGCTATTACAAGTACGGATATAAATATTGTCAAAGCAAAAACCGTGGACTCTCCGCTTATAAACCAAGCTAATGCAGCTAGTGTAGCAATAGCAAATACAATTGGAACAAAATATCCTGATACGACATCAGCCATCTGTGCGATTGGAGCTTTTGAGCCTTGGGCATCTTCAACAAGCTTGATGATCTGTGCTAATGCTGTATCGCTTCCAACCTTTGTTGCCTTGAATTTGATAGAACCATTCTTATTAATACTTGCTCCAATTACCTTGTCTCCAGCATTCTTCTCTACAGGTATACTTTCACCAGTCAGCATCGACTCATCTACCGAAGTATAGCCTTCTACAACTTCACCATCTACTGGAATCTTAGCTCCTGGTTTTACTAATATAACATCTCCAACTTCTACCTCTTCAATGGGAATTTCAATTTCTTTTCCATCATGAATCACAATAGCTGTTTTTGGGGCCAATCCCATAAGCTTTTTGATGGCTTCTGAGGTCTTGCCCTTTGACACTGCTTCTAGAGACTTACCTAAAAGTATTAATGTTATGATTACTCCTGCCGTTTCAAAGTATAGGTCTTCCACCATTCCAAAGTCGCCCATATAAATTCTATAGGTCGAATACAAGCTATAAAGTACTGCTGCTGACGTACCCATTGCAATTAAAGAATCCATATTTGGACTTCTTCTTAAAATTGCTTTAAAACCTACTGAGAAAAACTTATTACCAGCTATTAATACTGGTATCACTAAAGCGATTTCTACCAATGCATATAAAAATGGATATTCCATTGGCTGAAGCCAGGAAGGCATTGGCCAATTTAACCAAGAAAGCATTGGAACCATGGCTATATATAATAGTGGGACTGAAAATATGCCTGAAACGATAAACTTAGTCCAAAGAGTTTTTATTTCTTTTTCTTTTCTTAGCTTATCTTCATCTATATTATTTCCACTTTCTATTTCTAGAGGCTTATATCCCGCCTTTGTAATAGCTTGTTTTATTTCCGATAATCTTACCAGCTTTGGATTATATTTTATAGTTGCTTTTTCAGTGGCGAAATTCACCACCGTACTTTCAACTCCCGGAAGCTTTCCCGTTGCTCTCTCTACCGCTTTGGCACATGCCGCGCATGTCATTCCTGCGATAGGAATTGCCACTTCCTTTGTCTCTACCTCTTCTTTTGCTTCGTATCCTGCTTTTGCAACAGCTTCTTTTATTTTATCTATATCAACTTTTTCTTCATCGAATTGTATGACCATTTTTTCTGTAGCAAAATTTACATTTGCTTCGCTGACACCATCCAACTTTTTCACTGCTCTCTCTGATGCTTTTGCGCAGGCTGCACATGTCATTCCTATGATCTTCAAAGATTCGGTCTTCATAATATTCTCCTTTCTATCATTCACTCTGCACTATTTTTGTATATTCGCACAAAGATTATTCTTTTTTAGTTATATAGTATAGCCCCCTACCCTATATTTATATATTATACTAGGTGCTTTACTGTGTCAATATAAAAATATTTTTTTTCATATGGGTTATTTAAGCCTTCATGCAAGAATCATTCTAATGTTGATTTAGGGATTCATGATGAAGATTAATAGAGCAAAATAAAAGAGCCTCATTTAGCTCTATTATTTATCAATTATTTTTGTTAATGTAAAGGATACCTTTCCTGATCTTTTATATTTCTTATCAATCATACTTGCCACTGCATAAGATACAATCATCAGGCTGAATCCAAGAATCAATCCATAGGAATCTTTAGACAAGCTCAATCCAAAAGGAGGATTAAAACTTGCTCCTATTGCGATTCCTATAAAAAGCATAATCAATGGAAATACATAGGTTATGAGAACAGCACTCATAAATATTCCTGTCTTCATTTCAATAACTACTTCCTGTCCTACTCTGGCTCCTATGAGATTTTTTACTTCAACATAAGTATTTCCAGGCGCACACCCACCTTTACATTGAGCACAGCTCTCGCCACATGCACTAGATCTTTTGAGTGTCACTTTAGCAATATTCCCATCTGTTGAAACGACTCTTGCTCTCTCTTCCATATGTCTTCTCCTTTATATCTTTAAGGAAGATATTCTTCTCGTATTTTCTCTAGATCTACAGTATCTAGGTTATCAGCTACTTCAATTACGCCTAAAGGGTAATCCTCTTTAAAAATTGCATAACCACCCGTTTTTCCAGGACTAAACTCAACTTCATTTATACCTTTTTTAGCAGTAAAGGAAGTAATATCCTCTCCTGTTGCTGCATCTACAATAAAATATTCACCTTCTGCATTATCAAAGTCATTTAAATCTAGGGTTATCATAATTTTTCCACTGCTGCTCGTAACGACCACTAATGGCTGCAATTCATAACCAATACCTTGAAACTTTACATTTTGATTTTGTCCAACTACTAGGGCTTTATGAATCAATTTTTCAGTGGGTACTTGAGTTATATCATCCCCATAAATACTAGGCTGGCTTGGTTCATTCTCATCTATTGGACTTGCACAGCAACTTGGACCTGTGCTTGGTGCTGGCAAGGATGAATCGGCCTTCGATGTATCTACGGTATCAAGATTATCTACTACTTTTATCACACCTCTTATCATACCCATCCAGCAACTGAAATTTATATCTTTATCCCCAGGAGTAAATTCTTTTATATTTTCTCCCTTTTTTATTTTCCATTCAAGATTTAATTCTCGTGCAATAATAACATTATTACATGAATTTAATTCTTTTCCATCAATAATCCACTTAACAGGTATTCCTTTTTGCACATAAAAAGCATTGGGTGTATAACCATTATTATCTGCAGTCATGTTTATAATTTGGATGCCATCTTGCAGTATCGCCTTGGCGACATATGCATTAGAAGAATCCGCTGAATTGTTAGCCAGTGCTGTCATAGGATTAATATTTATACCTGCAAGTACAAGACCTCTATTTCCCATAATTAAGCCAAGTGCTATAATCAGTACACCGCTTAATTTAAGTATTTTCTTCGTATAACCTTTACTTAGAAGCCCAGACAGTGCACCAAAGGTTAGCATAAGAGGTACTGTTCCTAAAGAAAACACAAACATAGCTAAGGCACCTTTTTCGGCACTTCCAGCACCTAGGGCAAAAAGCTGCATTGTTTGAAGAGGTCCGCAAGGCATAAGCCCATTTAGAAGGCCAACAATAAATGGAGAGCCAGAATTATTTTTAGCTTTACATGCAAATTGAGGTAGCTTAATATTAAACTTTCTAAATGCACCAAAGCCTGCCATATTAAAACCCATCATAATCATAAAGGCACCAGCAAATATCTGCATTGCAGCTTTTGCAACAATTGAAAGTGAAAATACAGAACCAAGTGCGCCAATGATTCCACCAAGAATCGTATAAGATGCAACTCTTCCTAAATTGTATAAAAGTGCTGGTTGAATCGCTTCAAACTTATTTTTACTTTCTTTTGTTATGCTTTGAGAAAGCATAATTCCACCGCACATACCTACACAGTGAATTGATGTAAGAACTCCTACTACGAACAAAACGGCATAGGAAGCATTTGTAAGCTTGGCTTCCATATCAAAGCCACTAGTTTTCAAACCCAGCAATACCACTGCGGCAACGATTATAAGAATTCCCATGAATTTATAGTCGTTAGAGCTTTGTGTGCTGTATCCAGCATTTTTTATAGCAGCTTTCATTTTGTTTAGATTACATAATTCATCATCGTACTCAACTTCTGCAAATTGCTCACTATAATTAGCTTTCGCATCAATTACCCCAACTAATTTTTTAATAGCATGTTCAACACGATCTTCACAAGAAGTACAGGTCATTTCATATACTTTAATTTTTTCAATTCTAATACTCATATATACGTCCATGCTTCAAGTTCTATTAAGACAATAAAATATCTAGCATGGACCCGTCGCCTCCTTTATATTTTCAGTAATTTCTTTCAGATTTTTCCTCCTAATTGCACTTATAAATAAAAGTATATAAAAAAAATGTGGTGATTTTATGGAGATGAAAAAATTTCTATAACAAAATATAGATTTTTGTTTTCTTCATATAATCTACATATAAACAATATAGAATATGACTAAAGTATCACTGCTTTCCCAATCATGGAAAGTTCGTTGGAGGGTTTAAGTATGAATTATCATGGAGATAAGAAAGAAAGGCAGGGTAATCATAACCATAGTCCATTAAAGCATGTACTGCATATGGCTCTTTGTTGTGGATTACCTATACTCATTATAGGATTTTTACCTCTTATTGCTAAGTCTAGTCCTGAGGCTGGTAGGATGCTAGGAAAAATAGCACCATTTTTATGTCCTATTATGATGATTGCAATGCTGCCAATGATGTTTGGCAGTAAGAAAAAAAGAAGCTGCTGTGATAATACTGACGAAAGTCAGGACAATAATAATCCACTTGAATTAAGTAAACCTACAGAATAAATCCGCTATTAATAATAGAAAGTAATGTATAAATGGCATAGTAGGACTTATAGAGAAAGAGAGAATTCTTTCATATTAAAGAGTTCTCTCCTTTTATTTGATAGTTCACTGCCAAATAATTTAATGATAAAGGCTTAAGTTTGTTTTATTATTTTATCATTTAAATTTTTTTATTTTTATTCGTAATGTATCCAATCTATTTAAAGCTTCATTTAATGTTTCATCTTTTTTAGCAAAATGAAATCGTATGATATGGTTGATGTCCTCTTTAAAAAAACTAGATCCTGGCACAGCACCAACCCCTACCTCCTTAGCAAGCCATTGACAAAATGTGGTGTCATCTCCAAATCCAAATTCTGCAATATCTGCCATGACATAGTATGCTCCTTGAGGTTTCGTATAAGCAAGCCCAATTCTATCTAATCCACTACAAAACAAATCACGCATATGGGTATATTTGTTTTGCAAATCAATATAGTATTCATCCCCAAATTCAAGCCCAGCTATCACTGCTTCTTGAAGAGGCGCTGCTGCCCCTACTGTAAGAAAATCATGGACTTTTTTTGCCACATCAATAATATGCGGGGGCCCAATGATGTATCCAAGCCTCCAGCCGGTAATGGAATAGGTCTTGGAAAGGGAGCTGCATGAAATGGTTCGTTCAAACATATTGGGTAAAGATGCAAAGTAGGTATGATAATATGGCTTATAAATAATATGTTCATACACCTCATCTGTAATGACAAAGGTATCATACTTTTCTGCAAAATCAGCTATTATTTTTAACTCATCATGGGAAAATACTTTTCCAGATGGATTAGATGGATTGCAAAGAATCAATGCTTTGGGATGCTGCTGAAATGCTGCCTCCAATTGGTCAACATCAAATCCATATTCAGGGGGATTCAGGCTTACATAAATGGGAACAGCATCTGTTAGAATCGTATCCGCCGTATAGTTTTCATAAAAGGGAGAAAAGATGATGACTTTATCTCCCGGATTGCAAACACTCATCATAGCAGCCATCATCGCCTCAGTACTTCCGCAGGTTACGACAATCTCACTATCCGGATCAATGGTGCGCCCCATAAGCTTGGACTGTTTCTTCCCTAAAGCATGGCGAAAATTATCAGCCCCCCAGGTTATGGAATACTGGTGTGGACCATTTGGTGCAATTGCTCCAAGTCTGTCTAGAATTTCCCTTGGTGGATCAAAATCAGGAAACCCCTGAGACAAATTAACTGCACCATATTGGTTAGAAATACGAGTCATTTTTCGTATTACAGATTCAGTAAAAGTTTTAGTTCGCTTACTTAAATTTGGCATATTAACTCCCTCCTGCAGCTATACTGCATAAAAAATCAAATTGAAAAGGCTGTGGATTTTTCAACCTATATCCTCCTGTTAGATGCTATAGTTAAGGGTTCTTTCATCAATCAATCTTTTTGCTTTATGGGTAGCTCTTGGAAGATCCCCATCTTCTCTTACAATAACCTCCTTAGGCTTTACACCCAAACGAGCTTTCAGTGCTGTTGATACTCTATTTTGTATTTTCTCAACACTGTCACCACCACCTGCAGATCTTTCTATTTCTACGTTGTATTTTGTTGTAAAGTTTTCTTCATAAATACGGACAACATACTCTCCAGTAATCCCTTCCAAGCCTCGGACCACAAATTCAATATCACTGGGGAATACATTCACACCAGAAACGATAAACATGTCATCCAAAC
>JAUQXG010000031.1 GCA_030834765.1 Lutispora sp. | reverse complement strand
TTAAATATGGGAAAACAACTACTTCATTCAGAATTATGATATGTGAAGCAAAAGAGCTTATGGCAAGCAAAGAGAATAAGCTAGGTCAAGACGAAGCTAAATATCTGTTTTTCTGGGGAATGGATTCTTATTTCAAATCTGAGAAAAATAAAAACGAGGATGGTGAAGAAAATGGCGAAAACTAGGGAATTTATACTTTTTTCTGATGCTTCAATGTCAAATCCAAATGGGGATATGATTAATGATAATAGGCCAAGGCAGGATGAAAGAACTGGGTTGTTAGAAATGTCTGATGTGAGGATAAAAAGATATATACGAGACGAATGGATTAACAGAGGCGAAAAGGTATTTGTGCAACCAGTTAAGAATGAAAAAGGTGAATTTGTGGATTGTAAGATTGTGGCTAAGAAGGTGGCTAAAGAAGAAGGTATAAATGAAGATGGGCTTGAAAAAAAACTTAAAGATGAGTACAAGGATGTCAAACTTTTTGGTGCAGTCATTACTTTACCTAAAGCAAACTTTCACATAACAGGTCCACTTCAGATTATGTGGAGCAGAAGTATCAATAAAGCTGATGTAAAATTTGCACAAGGAACTTCTGTGTTTACATCAGATGGTGGTGCAAGACAGGGCACCATATGGTCAAAATACTTTACCCCCTATGCACTATTTAAAACCTATATGATATATAATGATATGACAGCAAAAATTCAAGATATAAATGTATCTGAAGAAGATATAGAAGATTTTATAAACACTATGATTATAGGAATAAAAACATACAAAAGCACTTCTAAGAACCAAATGCCTAGACTTTTAGTAGAAGTTATATATAAAGATAATTGTATTGATGGCGAGCTTGATTACGTAACTGTTAAAAAAACTGTTTCTGATTTGGAATTAAGAAAGATTGAAGAAGTAAAATTTGATTTGAATCCTTTGAAAGAATATTTTCATAATAAAAAAGATAGCATAGACAAGATAAATATCTACGCTCATAGCAAAGTATCCTTTATAAACAAACTAGAAGAATTCAACTACTTTTCTATATAGGCGGGGGAGATAAATGAAGTGCGTAATTTTTACTGCGCGTAGTATATATGCAAGATTTCGGCGTCCGCACACTACGACATCTGCTCTCACATTTACAACTATTCATCCTATTGCAGTCAAAGGATTAATAGGGGCGATAATAGGCATAGATTACAATGAGCTATATGAGAATACTAAAGACTTGAGGATAGGGATTCAGGTATTAAATCCTGTATATAAGGATATGCAATCTTTTAACCTGATTCCGCAGGCTAATTGCAATAAGGCAGCTTCTTTTCAATCAAGGATAGAATTTTTAAGAGATGTAGAGTATCGAATATTTGTATCAAATTACGAAAATGAACTTAATGATATTGCTTCAAGGCTTAATAAAGGCGAGTTTGTATTTACTCCATATTTAGGTTGTAGTGAACATATTGCAAAGATTCAATATGAAGGAGAATATGAGGTTAAGATCACAGATGATTTATCTGTCGATACTATTATTCCATTAAGGTTTGCTGATTTGAGCTTGGAAACTGATTTTATGATCTATACAGATAGGATTCCCATGCAAAATAATGAAAATAGAGATTATACTGAATATGAAAAGGTAATTTTTTCTCACCAAAATAGAATCGGGGCTAATGGAACTAAGATATTCAAAGTAGGTGATTATAATGTCTTTTTCTTTTAAATTGTATTCTCATCTTGGGGAAAAATTTGAAGATGGTCAGCTTTTGGTTGACCATCTTCGAGGGGTTGCCGAAATAGCCGTTAAGACAAATAGAATGCACGGTTTAAGTGAAGAGATTAGCGAAGTTATAAGAATAATTTGCATGTGCCATGATTTTGGCAAAGCAAGCTCATACTTCCAAAGATATTTAAGAGGAGAGTATAATGGCTTACTTAAAAATCATAGTGAGATATCCGCTTATTTTGCATATTATATGCTTCCTGAAAAATACAAGCTTTTGGGATTTATGTGTGTTAAAAAACATCATGGAGATATGGGAGATGCAATTGATTTACTTTCAAATAATGATGATGTTCAAAAAATTGCATGTGATATTAAAAAAGGCATTATTGAGTTGAATGAAATATATGGGCAGAATATTTCAGGATTTTTTAATAGAATTAATGAGGATAGCTTTTTGCGAGAACCAAAGAAACGATTTATAGAGCAAAACAAAAAGTTTAAAACGGAAGACCTGATATGGATAGAGTATCTTTGGTCATTATTACTCACAGGGGATAAAACTCAGCTTATAAGAGGTAGTTTTTATGAAAATAAAACTGGCTTTAGGGAAGAGCAGGTAAAAGAGTATAAGGATTACACGAGAAACAAGCTTAAAGAAGAAAAACCAGGAATTGAAGAATCTGCTATATTTGGCATCAGAGAAGAAATATACAATGAAATAAGTGAGAGTATTAAAAGAATTGATATATCAAAGGAACGCAAATATTCAGTAAATGTACCAACTGGTACGGGAAAGACTCTTGGGGTCTATGGAGCAGCTTTCCAGCTGGCAGATAGGATAAATAGAGAGAGTAAAGGAAGAATAATACCCAGCATTATATATGCATTACCTTTCACAAGTGTAATAGATCAGAATTATGATGTGCTTGAAAAGATAATTGATCATAGTAAGATGGTGAAAAGTGAAGATGTTATATTAAAACATCACTCTCTTACACCACTAAAATATAGAACCTCAGAAAATGATGAATATAAAGATTATGATGCACGTTTTTGTGTTGAAAATTGGCAGAGTACCATAATCGCTACTACTTTTGTTCAGATATTCAATACATTATTTAAAGTTGGAGATAATAGTATCGGCAATAGATTTCATAAGCTTGCAGGATCGATAATCGTACTAGATGAGATACAAGCCGTAGATCCAAAATATTATAATATAATCGAGGAATTTTTTGATATTCTATGCAATCAATTCAATACATTTGTAATAACCGTTACTGCTACCAAGCCAGTTTTTTTGAATGGAATTGAACTAGTGGAGAGTAATGAATTATACTTTAAGCAACTAGATAGAATACAGATAGAAAATTATACTGATAAGGAAGTAGATATAAATGAATTTTGCGGCATAGTTGCAAAGGATATAGAAGAGAATCCAGATAAGAGCTTTCTGATAGTATTGAATACTGTAAAATCGTCTCAAGTTGTTGCTGATTATTTAGGATTAAATTGTATAGATAAAGAGATTTTATACTTATCAACTGAGATATATCCTAAAAGAAGACTAGAATTGATAAACCAGATAAAAGATGATAATGATACTAAATATGTATTGATTTCAACTCAACTAATAGAAGCAGGAGTGGATATAG
>JAUQXG010000332.1 GCA_030834765.1 Lutispora sp. | reverse complement strand
TACAACCTCTATGCCATGCAAATAGCCTACCGCTTTTTTTGCCCATGCTGATATTTCATCATTGTCTGTAAAAACATAATCATTTGATACTGAATAATCATATTTAGGCTTTGCTGCCTGCAAAGCACGATACAGCATCACACTTATTTCCTGACGTGTTATTGCACTGTCGGGAGCAAACATGCCTTCACCCACTCCCTTAACAATGCCCAATTCGTTGGCTATTGTAACCTTTGTATTCTGTGCATCAAGAAAAGGACTTTCACCTTGTTCTGCACTATATTGTCCGCCTAAAGCTTCATATAATCCTACAGCAAGCTCGCTGAACTCTTCTCTTGTAATACTTATTCTATATTCCCCCTGCAGATTTTCGGGAACAAGCTTTGCCGCTATGGCCTCGTTAACTTTTGTCTTTGCCCAGCTGCTTGGGATATCCCCATCAGCATATGTAATATTCACAGTTATTATTATAGCCATAATCACAATCATAGAAATTAAGCTATATATCCCCCTTATACTTTTCATCAGTTCACCTATCCTTTCTTTCTATGCCTGTGTGCAAGCAATGCAAGAAAATAGTTTACTTATTCTTGTTAACATAATAGCATAAATTTTCTTAATGTAAAGGGTCTTTATTATTCCATATATGTTAACATATGCTAATAAGCGATGGGGAGTTGATTGGAGGGATTAAAGTTTAAGTGTTAGGCACCGAACAAAAGAACATAATCAAGAAAATATTTACAATTAAAATACCTTATTATAAATGGAAGACGAAATAAAATCCTTACACTTACAATATAATATATAAATCGACACAATTCTAAGTTGTTTTAGATTGTTGTGTCGATTTATATTTACACCCTTATTCTCTAAATTATAGACTAAAATCTGTTTATATTGTATTGTTAATTATGTAATAAATTAACAGGAGGGATTTCTCTTGAAAAAAATAAAGTTTTTTTTATTTATATTTGCATTTATTCTTAGTTTTTCGAGTATGATTCATGGGGATAATACTGCATTAAAGGATAGGAAGGAATTAACAATAAATATAGGTACTGAACCCTATACTTTAGATTTTCAATCAGCCTCTAGTACAAATGAGATTCAAATATATAACTGGATAATGGAAGGATTAACTAGAAGCATCAGCAATGGCAGGGTGAAGCCTGGATTGGCTGAAAAATGGGATATCAGCAAGGATGGCAAAGTATGGACTTTCTATCTTAGGGATGCTAAGTGGTCAGACGGTAAGCCAGTGACTGCATACGATTTTAAGTTTGGATGGATGAGGGCATTGGATATTGAAAGTCCTAAGGATTATGAATATTTACTATATGATATTTTAAATGTAGAAGAGTATATCAATGGAAAAGCTACAGACGATAGTATAGGAATAGATGTTATAAATGATAAAACTTTAAAAGTAACATTAAAGCATCCTGTTACATATTTTGATTATCTTGTTTCCCTCCCCATATATGCACCTGTCAGAGCGGACATATATAATAAACTGGGAAGCGATTTTAATACAGAAGTAGAATATTTCATGACAAATGGGCCCTTTAAAGTGGAAAGCTGGAAGCATGAATCAGATATGGTATTTGTAAAAAACCAAGAATATTGGGATGAAAAAAGCATAAAGCTGGAGAAAGTAAATGCTTTTATGATAGATTCCAATTCTACTGAGCTTCTAATGTATGATACAGGAGATTTAGATGTCATAGCACGACTCTATAAAGACTCTGAGGTCTCTACAGCTAAGGAACTGATAAAATTATATACAGATGGAACGGTATGGTACCTTAATTTTAACTGTAAAGATCAGATACTTAGCAATAAGAATATTAGGAAGGCACTTACCCTAGCTATTGATAGAAAAAGCGTTGTTAATGGTATGAATGTTGCTTGTAGACCAGCCTTAGCCTTTGTGGCTCCTGAGATTATACAAGATTATGATGGTAAAACCTTCAGAGAAAAAATACCAGCTTATTTTAAAGATAAAGATATCTCAACAGCAAAGAAACTTCTTGCACAAGGATTAAAAGAGCTCAAATTAAAGAAATTGCCTAAACTTACGCTAATGATTGATGATAATTTTAATGTAATATCACATGGGAAGACATATATTGATATGTGGAAAAATAATCTGGGCATAGACGTAGAAATTGAACCAATTAAAGCAGATATAAGATTTAATAGACTGCATAGACAAGAATATCAAATTTCTATAGGGGGGTGGGGGCCAGATTTTCCAGATGCCATAACATATCTAGATTTGTTTGTTACTGATTTCTATTATAATGACACTGCATATAGTAATCCTAAGTATGACGAGCTTATAAAAGCTGCTAGAGCTGAGGTTGATAAGAAGAAAAGATCTGAGCTATTACACAAGGCTGAGCAAATATTGATGGATGATATGCCCATAGGACCAATCTATTTTAGATATTGGGATTATGCCATAAAAGAATATGTCAAGAACCTTGAGAGGAATGAATTTGGAGCAGATATAGACTTTATATATAGCTACATAGAAGGAAAAAATCAATAAATAGCTATTTTTCTTAGGTATAATGAGGAGGGTATTAGAATTGAATAAATTCACCAAAAGATGGACTTTGATTTTATTATCAGTTATTATGACTTTGACATTCAATAGCTTTATAAGCTATGCCCATGAAGACTATTACCAAAAAGGAATTGAATATTATAATTCAGGGGAATACACTGAAGCATTGAGCAGCTTTAACAAATCAATAGAGGAAGGAACCATTCGAGCAGATGCTTATTTGTATAAAGGTTGGTCATTACTGATGCTTGATAACTATAGTGCTGAAGCATTAGACTGCTTTGATAAGCTGATTAGCATAGGTGTAAATAAGGAAGCTGTTTATGAGGGAAAAGGTACTATCTTATTAAGAAACAATAAATATGAGGAGGCAATTATTTATTTTGATAAAATAATCGCCTTAAATCCACAATATATTTTTTCTTATAAAAATAAAAGTGAAGCTTTATACTATCTTGGGAAATATGACGAAGCAATAGAGGTATGTGATATAGGCTTATCCCTAGATGCAGCCGATATATTACTCAGTTATTATAAAGGTGCTTCTCTCCTTGAACTGGGGAAATATGATGAAGCTTTGAAGTATTATGATAAGCTCAATCAATTATATCCAAGTGATATAGACCTCCTGGAAGGGAGAGGGAGAGCTTTAAATGCATTAAGCCGATATGAAGAAGCAGTATATAATTTCGATGATCTCATTAAAATTGACCCTAATAATCCAAATGCATATTTAGGAAAGGGAATCGCTTTTGTAGAATTAGGGAAAAATGAAGGAGCCGTGCTGCTCTTTGACAAAGTATCACAATTAAACCCTGAAAATAGACTAGGATTTTATGCCAAGGGTCTTGCGCTGGAGAATCTGGGTAATTATATAGATGCCATAAAAGAATTTAACAAAGCTATTGCAATTGATGAAAAATATTATGATGCAATATATGAAAAAGCATTTGCCTATGATTGTCTTGGAGAAGATAAAATTGCATTGCTGTTTTATGATAAAGCCATGGCCTTAAAAATAGAAGGAAGTATTAAATATAATAAAGCAAATTGCTTAAATGATTTAGGAAGATATGAAGAGTCGTTACAACTAATAGACGAATATCTAAAATCGGCATCTAATGATACAGATGCATTGGTTTTAAAAGCAAACTGCCTAATGAATTTAAGAAGATATGAGGATTCAGTGGCAGCATCAGATGAAGCAATCAAGTTAAACCCAAGAGATAAATATGCCTATATGAATAAAAGCCTTGCACTGGAGTGTCTAGGTAAATTTAATGAAGCATTGGCTATGACGGATTTGGCAATAAGTATTGATTTAGAATATGTCTATGCCTATAAACAAAAAGGTATTTTGCTCACACGGCAAAAAAACTATATGGAAGCAGTAAAAGCATATCAAGAAGTGCTGAGGATTAATCCAAATGATGAAGCAATCAAAAATGTTTTAAAAGATTTGTTGGACTTTATATTGAAATTTAATTAAGAGTAAATGCTAAGCTCGCTCTTTAGATGATTATTGATTTATGATTGTGTCAATCTGCCTTATAGTTGATTTTTTCGATTTATTATGCCTTGTGTTGCACAATCTGGCATCCTATATGTAACACAAGGCAATGTAATAACATTTAGATGCTAGGCGCGTTATTTGGGCATGGGATGCTACCCCAAACCCTGATGCTCATTGCCGCGCAGCTAGACCTACAAGATATATTTTATGTCAAGTTAATCTAACTATACTTCTTAGCCAAAATGAGGAGAATACATAAAATTATTTACACTCTTTTACATTGGCTTAAACAACTATCTAAATTCCGTGTCTGGAACCTAATTATTGCATTTTTACTGTTACCTTAGTTTTTACACTTGTATTGCCGGCTGTGCTGACATAATGTACATAAATGACAGTATCAACCTTTTGAGGCTCAATACTTATAGTATACTTGCCTGTTATAGCAGTCTTAGTGGCGCCTATTAAGGTATTGCCGACATATGCATATACTGCTGACATTTCCTCTGCATCTCCTGTTATTGTTTTAGATGTGGTTGTTACAGCATTTACTGTAGGTGCTTTCGCAGATGCTTTGTCTGTGTTCGTGTCAGAAGAAGTATCGCTTGGTGCAGGTGCAGCAGGATTATCCGGTATAGTAGGTTTTACAGCATTATCTTTACTTATCAGTCCCCATTTTCCATTAAGCTTTGTCCAAGCCATTCCTTCTTGAAAAGCTCTTACTTCATCATATTTTGCTTCAATCACTTCTTTGCATGATGTATTTATGAATCCCCATTTCCCATTAAGCTTAACAGCCGCTAAGCCTTCTTTAAACTGTTCAACAGTCTCATACTTGGGTTGAACTATTACCTCTCCGGCCGCATTTACAAAACCGTACTTTTTATTATCATTTATTATTCCAATACCAATTAATGAATTCCCTACACTGGAATACTTCTCCGGTGGAACAATTTCTTCACCTTTATTATTGATTAGCCCATATCTTATCCCTTCATAATCCTTGTAGATTGACACTACCGCTAATCCACCTGCAAAATCCTCTACGCCACGGTATTTAGGCTGTATAACCTCTAAGCCTTTCGTATCAACAAAGCCATATTTTCCATCAAAACTGATGCCTATGCCGCCAATACGAACTTTTGATAATCCTTCTTTGAAATCATCTATGCCATCATATTTGAGAGGTACAACTTCCTCGCCCTTTATATTTATAAAGCCATATTTATTATTAGCTCTTACCTTTGCTAAGCCGTCTTTAAAATCCTCAGCACTTTCATATTGGAGAGGTATAATCTCTTCACCTTTTGAATTTATAAAGCCATACTTTTTATCAATCATAACTTTTGCCAATCCGTTTTTAAAATCTCCAGCTTCGTCATACTTGGTTGTTATGACCTCTTCACCTTTTATATTTGCAAAGCCATATTTTCCTCCAATTTTGTACATTCCTCCGATCTTAACCTTGGCTAAGCCATCTTTAAAGTCCTCTACATAATCATATACCGTCTTAACAACCTCGATACCCTTGGAATTAATAAATCCGAATTTATTTCCGACCTTAACCATGGAAAATCCGTTTTTAAAATCTTCAACTCCATCATACTTTGGCTTGACGATTTCTTTACCTGATAAATTTATGAATCCATACTTATCACCAGATGATACTTTTGCCATACCTTCTGAGAAATTATATATATACTTATAATTAGGTGTTAGGGCT
>JAUQXG010000331.1 GCA_030834765.1 Lutispora sp. | reverse complement strand
TATCAATTACGATTTGATTCAGGGCTCCATCCCAGGTAACACCAAAATCAAACACAGCTGCTACATCTCTCAGCTTGAAATAGTTATTTCCGCTAATAGTATAAGCTTCCAGTGCAATCTCTTCTCCATCTACATAGATCTTAGATTGATTTGTAATTCCCTTAACAGAAGCAGCTCCTGATCCTACCGTTAGCTCATTTCCAACAGGAGTATATGCTTTTCCGGATACAAGGTTAATGGCATTTTTTATTCCATCCCAAGTCACTTCGAATTGCTTTTGTGAAGCTGTAACTGCCAGAGCTAGATCTCGTAGCTTGAAGTAGTTGTACCCATCAATAGTATATGCTTCAAAGGCAGTCTGTTGATTATTTACAATAACCTTAGATGCGGTAGGTTCCGCGGTTACTTCCTTCATCAGAGTTGCTGTTGGCTCAGGGATCACTTCTTTAACCGGAGTTGATGTTGAAGTAGAAGTCTCTCCTCCTTTAAATACAAACCAAATTGGGAATTCATATATTACATCAAAACTTCCATTACGTATGGAAAAACCAAAATATAGTGGTTTATCTGATATAGCATCGAAATCCTCATACAAGGTTGGACTGTATACCATGCGGCCGCCCTCTAAATCACCCATGAGATCACCTAACTCGTCATCCATAGTTTTCAAACTTGAAGTAACCATAACAGCATCTGGATTAGTTGTTACGATTTCAAAAAAATCATACCTGCCGTTACTTTTCTTCATTGGCTTTTCAGCAACAATTGTATGTATCGTTACCCCATCTACAATTACATCTCTTTCTTCAATGAACCCGGGTACAATAATTTGATAGGCAGCATCTCCTAGATTAACGGATTTTTCCTGCGCTGCGCTTACTGAAAATACTGAAAAGCTGGCAATCATAAGCGTTGCCATTAACATTTTGAACATTGCTTTTGTGCGCATTTAATTTCCTCCTTTTTTTGTTATAAGCACTATCATAGCATAATATCTTCTTTGTTACAATATATCGAATTATGTCATTCCTTCATTTTTTCAACGTTAACATTATTCAAATACTCCGAAAAGGAGCTGGAGCTACGCTCAAAACGAGTTGTGGAAGCAGAACAGATCCTTGGTCAGATCAGGGGGTGTTGGTCGTTCCGGCGATTTCACTTTTCCTATGCCAAATGATGCTATCAATAACAGTTAAATTTCATCAAAGTATAACCAAAGTTTTAACTGCCATTGGGTATTTATAACTAATTTATGAAAATTTTAGGCTAAAAAAAAGGAATCCTATTTTCTTAGACGAATATAGTATTATCTAAGAAGGTAACTGCGAATTAGCAACCATAAGGATTTAAAAATAGAAAGGAAGAGTAGGATGAAGAAAGTGTATAAGTGTTTTTTTGTGTTTTTTCTTTTAACTACCCTATTGATAACATTGGGTTTTGCTCAAAAAGATGTGGATGTGGCAGTTAATTCCAGATTAATTGTGTTCCCTGATGCAAAGCCTTTTATTGATGAAAATAATCATATTTTAGCTCCCGTTCACCAAGTGGGAGAAGCTCTGAGGGCAAAGGTAGGCTGGGATCCTGCAACTCAACAGGTTACTGTGGAGCGAGGCTTAAGTATTGTAACAATGAATATTGGAAAAAAGCAAATTACGATTAATGGAAAATCCCAGACCATAAATACAGCAGCGATGATTAAAGATAATGAAACTTTCGTACCTGTAAAACCTTTAGCAGAAGCTCTTGGCGGGACATTATACTGGCAGAAAGGAATATCAAGATTGCATATTGGATTGCCAAACCGAAATCTGATAGTTTACCAGGGCGGATTTAAAATCCGTGATGACAGCGATGTGATCATATCCGCTATTGCTGATGATCCTGTTTTCGAAAGTGTGGTCAGTTTGAGCCTAAAGCGGTATAAGTATACTTCTCAAGCCTCCGATATTGGGGCAACCTTTAAGGATCGATACAACGATGAAATTGGCAGAGCACTACATGATTATCTGATTACAAAAACTGAAATAAAACAAAAACTGCCGGAAAAAGTTTTCTATGTTGAAACAGCCCAGCAGTATGTGTGGATGCAAGAGTCAACGGATCAATATGTAAGGCTGTATGTGACAAATCCAGGGGTTATTTTGCCCTTAGATAGCGAAGGCAAGGTAAAGCTAAAAGCTCCTAAGGTAGTAAAGAATGTAAATGGTTATAGGATTCCCTTTGATACTGAGGTAACAATTGCTTTGGATCAAAATGTTGATCAACAATATAATTCCTTTATGGTGCATTTGCTCATGCCAGACTATGAAAAACAACTGAAAGATCTTCATGAAGCAATCAATAGCAAACATGGAGAGAAAACAGCAAATGAGATTTTGTCACATATCAGAAACAAAAAAGCTCGGTGGGATCTACTTCCAGAGAAAACCTTTTTTAGTGAAGTGAGCAATCAAGAATTAACTGTTTTGATGAGTAGAGCCGCTTCAATCAGTATTATTGTTATGAATCCTGGAATCAGAAGATAATTTTCAATAAAGGGAACAAGAGGATTCAGCTATTAATCAGGATTTGATCAATAGGAAGTTTACAATAAATAAAGCATTAGGAAGGTAAAAGCCTTCCTAATGCTTTATTATACATGGCTATTGCTCATGATGAAAACTTAAAGTTCAATAATTTTTGTTCCAATATTTTTACAAAATTCACTGTCATGCTCCACAAACAGAATAGTTGGTGAATATTCAAGCAGCAATTTTTCTATTTGCATACGAGAGATAATATCTATAAAATTAAGTGG
>JAUQXG010000030.1 GCA_030834765.1 Lutispora sp. | reverse complement strand
TTCGCCTTCATAATTGCTATTTCTTCATCAATGCTAGATATAATCTCTGGATGAGTTATCCTATTTAAAAGATTCAATTTAGCTTTATCAGAAAAGACAATATCCCCAAGTTTTTTTCTATTCAGTTCTCCATTTTCTTGCAGTATGTCCTTTCCAAAGCTTTGGACTATTTTATTATAAGCTTTTTGCCCTTTTCCTACAACCTTTCTAGCTATGATATCTGCATCTATTATATGAGCTCCTAAATCTCTGAGCATTTTAGATACAGTGCTCTTACCACTAGCTATACCTCCAGTCAGACCAATTATCATAAAAAATCACCTCAAATTCACATGCTTACTTTGAATCGTACCAGCTATCGCCGAAATGCACTTCTACTGTTAGAGGTACACTAAGAGTTAATGCACTTTCCATGTTTCTCTTAATAATATCTTTCACAACCTCCAGTTCATCCTTGTGAGTTTCTATGATAAGCTCATCATGTACTTGCAATATTAATTTTGATTTAAGCTTTTGACTCTTTAATTCATTATATACTTTTATCATGGCAATCTTAATAATATCTGCTGCGGTACCTTGTATTGGGGTATTCATCGCAATTCTTTCTCCTGCATTCCTGACTATTGCGTTTTTTGAAGATACTTCAGGTATAAATCTTCTTCTATTTAACAGTGTTGTAACATATCCTTTTTCCTTTGCCTCTGCTACGATATCTATCATATATTTTTTCACATTTGGGTATCTATTAAAATAATTATCTATATATTGCTTTGCTTCTTTTCTTGTAATTCCTAGGTCTTTTGCAAGGCTAAAATCACCTAAGCCATATACGATACCAAAGTTTACAGCTTTTGCTCTGCTTCTCATAATGCTAGTTACACTTTCCTTCGGCACACCAAAAACCTCTGAAGCTGTACGGGTATGTATATCCTCATTGTTTCTAAAAGCATCTATAAACTTTTCGTCATTTGATATATGTGCCAATACTCTAAGCTCTATCTGTGAATAATCAGCATCCACCAATAGATGATTTTGATCCTCTGATACAAATGCCCTTCTTATTTGCCTGCCTGCCTCGGTTTTAATAGGAATGTTTTGCAGATTAGGCTCTGTACTGCTAAGCCTGCCTGTTGCAGCAACGGTTTGATTCAGCTTTGAGTGAATTCTGCCAGTATCATCTATCAAGTTTATCAGCCCATCCACATAAGTAGATTTCAGCTTCACGATCTGTCTGTATTCTAGTATCTTCTGGGCTATAGGATGTTTATCCGAAAGATCCTCTAACACTTCAACATCAGTTGAATAGCCAGTCTTGGTTTTTTTAAGTGCAGATAAATTTAACTTTTCAAAAAGTATTACTCCAAGCTGCTTTGGTGAATTTATATTAAAGGTTTCTCCTGCCATCACATAAATGCTCTCTGTCAGACCCTCTATCTGGGCACCAAAATCACGAGAAAGCTCTTCAAGTATTTTGCGATCCACTTTAAATCCATAAAACTCCATATCTGCAAGCACAGCTGTTAAAGGCAGCTCTATTTCGTAGTAAAGCTTTTCCATATCTGTTTCCTTCATTCTATCTTTTAACACACTTTCAAGCTCTTGCATTGCACAAAAATGTGCTTCTGGCGTTTCATCTATCTCTATTCCTAAAAATTCATAAGCAAGTTCATTGATTGAATATGCACTCTTTGATGGATTTATAATATAGGCAGCAAGCATGATATCAAATCCTAGTCCTTCTAGCTCTATACCTATGCGCTTTAATGCCAGTATATCTTGCTTTATATCATAACTTGATTTTAAAATATTCGGATTCTCCATAACATTCTTTATAAAGGGTATGTTGCTCTCATCCAAGGTCATTGAAATAATCTTATCTTGGTCATATATATATGCTTTCTCGGAAAAAATTTTAAAGCACATTTCCTTATTATTATTTATACGATCCATAATATTTTTCATGTCACATATATTTTCTATATGCAATACTTCCATAACTTCTTGCTTTTTATCTAACTCAGGCTTTATAAAACCTTTTTGGTTCAGTTTTTCTAGAAGTGATCGGAATTCTAATTCAAAATATAATTTTGAAAGCACTTCTCCATTTGGCTCTTGTATGCGACAGTCATCTATACACAATTCTACAGGCACGTCTTTAATAATCGTAGCAAGCTTCTTTGAGAATTCTGCCTGCTCCTTATTTGCTTCTATCTTATCCTTTACACCTTTTTTCTTTATTTCATGAGAATCTGCTAATACATTTTCCAAGGTTCCAAACTGCTTTATCAGGTCAAGGGCAGTTTTTTCTCCTATTCCTGGAACTCCAGGTATATTGTCTGATGCATCTCCCATAAGACCTTTCATATCTGGCACTTGTGCTGGCGTAATACCGTATGATTCCATAAGCTTTTGTTCATCATATACATCAACATCAGTTATGCCTCTTTTAGTATATAGCACATTAACATTTTGATTTATAAGCTGAAATGAGTCTTTGTCCCCAGTAACTATATATGTAAAAATATTATGTTCATCCGCCTGCTTTGCTACGGTTCCTAAAATGTCATCTGCCTCGTAGCCTTCTATTTCTAACCTTTTTATATTCATTGCATCCAGTACTTTCTTCAGGACTGGTATCTGCTCTGACATTTCATCTGCCATCTTCTTTCTTCCTGCCTTATATTCAACATATTCTTTATGTCTGAAGGTAGGAGATTTTGTATCAAAGGCGATACTTATATAATCAGGCTTATATTCTTCAATGAGCTTATTGATCATATTGATAAAGCCATATATTACATTGGTATGTAATCCTTTTGAGTTTGATAAAAGCGGCAATCCATAAAAAGCCCTATGCATAAGGCTATGTCCATCTATCACTATCATTTTCTCTTTTTTCATCTTTCAACCTCCAAATGCTTTGAGCCTGTGCAATCATCAGATAGCATGAGCACTCAACTAATATTATTTCCATTTAAATCGTTAAAACCCTTTTTAATTTGCAGTTTATTTTTGCAAATAATAAAAAGCCTATGCTGATATTATCTAACACAGGCTTTCGACTATTCATTTTAATACTTGTAAACTAAATATACATTGGCTTTTATTTCTAATTCTCCATAAGATACCGGTGTGGCATACTGCCCCTCACCTTTAATGACACTTACTGCCTGACTATCTCTATAATAGTAAACTGGTTGATAATTTGCATTTTCATTTATTTGTGATGGAATTGTTAATTTTATTCCAAATATATCTGATACAGACTCCGCTTTTATTTTAGCTTTCTTTGCCGCTTCTTTTAAAGCTTGTAAATAATATTCATCGGCATCTTTTAGACCAAACACAACATTATTGATTTTATTCGCTCCATTTAATGATGCTGCATCTATTACCTCTCCCACCATGTCAATATCATTTACGGTGATTCTTACTGTATTGATCACTCTATAAGTAGATACATAGGTCCTTTTATCTTTTTCATTATATACTTCCACTGGGTATACGCTATAGTTCTCTGTTTTTATTAGCTCTTTTGGAATTTCAAGCTTTTCTAATGCTTTATAAACTTCGGTCATCTTCTTTGCATTATCTTGCTGCGCTACCTTGGATTCTTTATTTTCTGTTTGTACACCAACGCTTACATATCCAACATCCGGTTTTGCCTTTATAGTGGCCTCCCCGTTTACTGAAAGGGTATTGCTTTGTACCGCTTCATCGGCATACACATTTTCAATGAAAAAAGCACCGTCAAATCCTATTCCGCTCACTACTAAACTTATTGCTATAGCAACTACTGATAATGACTTTATAACCTTTTTGGTCATATTACCTAGCCCTCCTTCTTTTTATAAAATATCCCACAATTATTCCAAGTATACCTATTACCAATAAATATGGGACCGCAGCAAATAAAAATACTACTAACTTTTCTGCACCTGATATGATATTGTTAATTGCTTTCACAAAACTGTTATAGGCTCTTCCCCAAACATTATCTATGCTTACTTGTTTTAAATCCGCTGACTTCAACTCCACCAGATTTATATTAAGAGTTGAAAAATCAACTAAGTCATCCCATCTCTTTAAGTCACCTGTCATCAAATCTATTTCCGTTCTGATTCTGTTTAGCTCTATCTCTATACGAAGTACCTCATCTACATTTTTAGCCTTTTCCATAAGAGCCTGCAAGCTCTTTTCTTGGATTTTTAAATTATCTACTCTGGTAGCAGTATCTCTATATTGCATTGTAATATCGCTGCCATTTGTATTTTCACTTAATACATTATCTGTACCCTTTATTTTTTTAAAGCTTTCTTCAAATTTATCAGATGGTATCCTTACAGTTATATTCCCTTGCTTTCTTTTTTCCTTTAAGCCTTGAGAATTATAAGTAAAATTATCTACCTGAGAATTTTCTATATAGCCTCCAACGCTAGCTACCATCTTGTTGATATTGTCTATTTTAGCATCAAAGTCTGCTACTTCAAGGGCGACAGAGCCGGATTTTATAATTTTTCGTCCTACAGTCCTCTGCATTTCTGCCTTTGGTTCCACTATAGTTGATTGCAGAGATTTTGGTGCCGCTGCAGCTGTATCAGCAATGCTTTCGCTAAAGTTGATTGCAATATCCTCTTTTGCTTCTTTGTTTTTAGACATAGTAACATTTGACTGCCCACCACCAGTATAACCATAACCTGCTTCTTCAGCGCCTCTATCAAAGCTCGCTTCCGGAGCACTCATAGGAGTTTGAGGACTTATCCCATTGCTGGCAACATTATTGAAACCGCCTCCAGCAGCTACTGCAAACACGATCGCAGCAGCTGTTATACCTGAAGCAATCTTCCAATTCACTCTTTTTATATATTCTTTTATACTGCCTTTATTTGAAACTTTCTGGGCTTCCACTAATTTTTGATGCAGCTCCTGGCCAAATTCTTGCGGCAATTCCACTTCATCTATATCGTTGCATTCCAGAACAATTTCCAAAAGGAGTTCATATTCATTTTTACATTCAATACAATTTGATATATGCTCTTCAAAATCTATTTTTTCTATATCATTTAATTCTTTATCTATATATAAAGACATTAAGTTTCTCGCAACTTCACAGTTCATTTTCATCCCTCCTTTCAAAGAATTAGACGGTCTTTTTATATGAAAGTTCCAACCTATTGCGGAGCTTGTCCTTCAGAATGTTTCTCGCTCTATTTATCCTGGATTTCACTGTGCCTATAGAGCAATCCATAATAGTTGCTATTTCTTCATAGCTAAAACCTTCTATATCTCTTAAAACTATTGCACTTTTATATTCTTCACTTAGCTCATTTATTGTTCCTAAAATGATTTCTTTCTTCTCAGCTTTTTCATATATATCCTCTGGGGTTTCCTTGTCGCAGGATAATTCATATTTGGCTTCACTGCCGTCAATATTGATACCTGCATCTATTGAAATAGTTACTCTGTTCTTCCTTTTTCTAACCTCATCTAAACATACATTTGTCACAATTCTATATATCCAAGTAGAAAAGGATGATTCCTCTCTAAAATTCATGATTGATTTATATATTCTAATAAATGCCTCCTGGGCCATGTCCTTGGCATCTTCTTCATTTGCCATAATTCTTAAAGCTATATTGTATGCTTTTTTCTGATATGTATTTATCAAATGCTCAAAAGCTTCAATATCTCCATTTTTGCACTTTTTAATTAAAGCGCTGTCCAAATCGTTCACACTCAGTCCCCCTTTCTCTATGACTACATTATAATAAGCAGCCAACAATTAGACGTAATATCTGTAAAAAAGTTTCAAGTTTTTTCAAGTTTCTTCAAGTTTTCATTTCCTATTTCTGTCTATTGAATTTAGGTTATATATTTTTCTAAAAATC
>JAUQXG010000330.1 GCA_030834765.1 Lutispora sp. | reverse complement strand
TTATGTATGGCTTGTGGTAGTGAGCCAAGAAACTCAAATAAAAAGGCTTATGGAAAGAGATCAATTATCTTTGTATGAGGTAGAAAGCAGAATAAACTCACAGTTAAAAAATGAAGAAAAGATGAAATACGCGGATCAAATAATAGATAATGAAAAAAATATAGAGGAAGTTAAAGCAGATGTAATAGAATTATTTAGTAATTTAGCTTTTGGGGGAGAATAGGGCTTGGCAAAAAAAAGAGGATACAGAAAATTTTTACTTTTATTTTTAATGATATTTATTGTATATGTTGGATATAAAAAAGTACCAGAGATTATAAAGGTACTTTATCCATACAATTATAAACAGGCTATCGTCGGACATTCTCAGAAATATGAATTAGATCCGAAGCTTGTTGCAGCTGTGATAAAAGCAGAAAGCAACTTTTATGTCTTTGCAAAATCCAAAAAAGGAGCATTGGGTTTAATGCAGATTACACCTTCAACAGGAGAATGGATAGCAAAGAAACTTGGCTATGAAAAGTTTGACGAAGAAATGCTTTATAACCCTGAAACCAATATCAAATTTGGCTGTTGGTATATAGATTATCTTTCAAAGCATTATGATTATAATTTCAAATATGTCTTTTCAGCCTATAATGGGGGAGAAGGCAATGTAGATAAATGGATTGAAAACGGCACTATAAATGGAGACGTATCTAATGTAGACGATATACCATATCCTGAGACGAAAAAATATGTTAAGAAAATTACAATCAATTATAAAATATATAAGGCTCTTTATAAAGAAACAAAAAAGTCATTAGTTCAGTAAGTTTTTGAATGGAGAAATATGATGAAAAACAAATGTAGAAGAGCAAAGCTGATATTCATCCTTATATTAGCTGTATCACTTTTCGCTTCATGCACACAAATTGATACACCTGGTGTTGAAATTACCATTGTAGAGGATGAAAAACCAGAAGCAGGTGGTGAAATCAGCATGGGTTGCGTGGAGCCGCAGTCTTTAAATCCAATAGCAAACAAAAATAAAACATATTTAGATATATCAAAGCTTTTATTTGAAAGTCTTTTTGAATATGATGAGAATATGAAGCTTACACCTGTTTTAGCAGAGAGCTTTAGTTTTAACAATGGGGTTTCTCAATGTATTATAAAACTGAAAAATGGAACCAGATGGAGCGATGGAGAACCATTAACTTCCAAAGATGTGAAATTTACCATGGATAATATCAAATATTCACCAGATTCTATTTATAAAAAGAATTTAGAACAAATATATTCTTACCAGGTAGTTGGTAATGACAGTATAAAGATCAACTATAATTATTCAGTAGCTAACCCACTTGATGCCCTAACTTTTCCTATCATACCTGAGCATATATACGGGAAAAATCCAAATGGAATACCGGTGGGAACAGGCAAGTATAAGATTTCGGAATATTCAAAGGCGAAAAATATGGAGCTAACGATAAATGAAATGAGACAAACAACGAAAATGCCTTATATATCAAAAATTAAGGTGGTTTTTATCAATGATATGGAAGCATTTTCTACAGCTTTTAAGTCAAAAGAACTGGATATGTTAAATACCAGCGAATATGATTGGGAAAAATATAAAGAAATTCAAGATGTAAATACACATAAATATGAGACAAATAATTTTGATTTTATTTCATTGAATTTTAAAGACCAGATTTTTCAGGATAAAGCAGTGAGAAAGGCTATGATGTTAGGGATCAATAGAAAACAACTTATTGATAAATATTTGCTGAGCAATGCCACTTTAGCCGATATGCCCATCAACCCTGCATCATGGCTATATGATGGAAAGGCTTCAACCTATGCTTATAATAAAGCAGAGGCAAAAAGAATTTTGGAAGAGGCAGGGTACGGTGATGCCAACGATGACAAAATATTAGATAAAGAAGTAGATAAGAAAAGGCATAGCTTAAGATTTACATTAGTAACAAACGAAGATAATGTTTTCAGAAAAGCTGCTTGTCAGGAAATAAAGAAAAACCTAGAAGAAATAGGCTTTTATGTTGATTTGCAGTTTGTGAGTTTTGAAGACGTAAAAAAATTGATGCAAACTAAAAAACATCAAGCTGTATTGACTGGATATAATCTATCCTTTGATGAAGATGTGTCATTTTTGCTTGCAAGTTCACAAATATCTGGTGGTAAGAACTATTCAAGCTATTCAAGCCCGGAACTTGATGCTCTGCTTATCCAAGGGCAAACGACAATAGATGAAAGTCAAAAAAAGCAAATATATATTGAGATACAAACTTTATTAAGAGAAGAAGTTCCTATTATCAGTCTCCATTTTAGAGAAGCAGCCCTGGTAACAAGAGCTAAGATAAAAGGAGAGCTAAAGCCAGACTATATAAATCCATACAGGAATATAGAAGAATGGTATGTAAAAAAGATGAATCCATAGAATTGGATATAAAACGATATTGACATAAAATTATAATGAGAATATAATATGATTTGTAACAAAAAATGCGAGTGTGCTGGAATTGGCAGACAGGCATGTTTGAGGGGCATGTGTTGAATAGACGTACGGGTTCAAGTCCCGTCACTCGCACCATATTTGAATGATTAAACTTCAAAGTCTTAGAACTTTGAAGCTTTTTTTATATACATTGCAGTAAAATACGAAATATTAATCGCAAAAGCAATAATGGATTGCCCATTGTTTTTGGACACACATTACGAAATCCCACTTATTATTTTATCTATTTCACTTAGAATTTTTCCAATACTATCATGTATCTCTATGCAGTTTTTGCAGTTTTCATATCGAGTAGATGTTTTGTTTATTATAATCATATGCTTCTTATCCATATCAAATAAATCAGGTATTCCAGAAACAGGATATACGATTAATGAAGTTCCTAAAACAATCATTAAATCAGCTTTATTCACTAATGGGTATACTTTTGAAAACTCATTTACATACTCTTCATACAGCACAATATCTGGTTTAATATAATACCCACATGTACAAATATAACCATTTTCCCTTGAAACTATATTCTTAAACTCATACTTTTTTTTGCAAGCAGGATTTATACATGTTGCTGTTAGCATAGTTCCGTGTATTTCCAATACTTTAGATGAGCCTGAAAAGGTGTGCAAATGGTCGATATTCTGCGTAATAATATTTATACTCTTTCCTTGAGCTTCCCACTTTGACAAGATTTTATGACCAATATTGGGTAATGCATGAGTATAATTCATATTGGCTTTAACAAATTCCCAAAATATTCTTGGGTTCTTGTTAAAAAATGATAATGAAAGGACGGATTCAGGATTTAATCCCTGAAATTTTTTATTATATAATCCACTACTAGACCTAAAATCTGGTATGCTTGATTCTGTAGACATTCCTGCACCAGATAAAACTACAATATTTTTTGCATCTTCAATTAGTTTTGCACACACTTCAACTCTATTCATTTTAAATACAACTCCATTAAAATACATTTTGGAAAGATTATATATTATTTACTCTGCTAATTATAGTTATTTTCTTCCATATGTAATAAGTAATCCTTGCACCTTCAAAAACGATTTTCTATTTTTAGTATTCCTAAAGTACTTTCCTATTGTAGATTGCATATTTATATAGGCTTCTGCCTCAACTCTATCGATTCCTCGACTCATAAATAATTCAATAGTATTTTCTCGACTGGACATGCTAAAAGATTCATCCCACCCATTGATTTCAATAAAATCTTGTACTTTCTCCTCATAATCCTGCATGTTGGGATTTACATACATAACTCTATCATTCATACGAATATCAATATCCTTCAATCCTAGCTTTTGCATATAAAATGGTAATCGCATTCCGATTGCATAGTCCCTACCTTCACATTCTAATTCTTTCTTCCATATCTTATGAAAATCAAAGGCTGTACAAAGATAATCATAACTAATGTCATCAAAATATAACCCATCATTTTCAAATTCTCTATTAACATCTATACAAGCAACAAGGCCGCCTTTCTTAACAGAAGCCACCATTTTTTTTAATACTTCCATAGGTTTGTTCATGTGTCGTAATCCCGCCTGGCAAATAGCTATGTCATATTTTTTATCTGTTTCTAGAGAGTATATGTCTGATAAGATAAAGCTTACATCATACCCTGTATTCATAAAACTTGATTTAGCTTTATGAATAAAAAATTCGTTGTCAACTCCTGTATAGGTACTCCCTTTAGGTAAAAGCTCAAGTAACTGCATTCCTAAGCAACCCTCTCCACACCTAAACTCAATAACATTGACTGGTGATTCTATGTGCCAAACATTTTTTACTAGAAATTTTAGGTAGTCATCATTCCAAAAGTATTTTCTATTTTTATAAAGCTTATCAGTCTTTCCATTCCAACTATCACGATTATCCGTATTCTTTGGTATGTATGCTTGCTTGCGCAGTGGTTTTAAACCTAATAATTCATCTAC
>JAUQXG010000329.1 GCA_030834765.1 Lutispora sp. | reverse complement strand
AAAGGTGAGAGAAAAGCATACGGGAGCCACTATTTTATTTCTAGTGGATGCCAGCGGTTCCATGGGTGCCCAAAAACGTATGGGAGCTGTAAAGGGAGCCGTACTTTCACTTTTGAATGATGCCTATCAAAAAAGAGACAGCATCGGAATCATTGCCTTTAGAAAAGATAGTGCAGAGACTCTGCTGAATATAACAAGAAGCGTAGATTTAGCCCAAAGGTGTCTTGCTACCCTGCCTACAGGGGGAAAAACTCCTTTGGCAGCAGGACTATATAAAGCCTATGAGCTGTTGAAAATAGATAAGATAAAAAATCCTGAGGCAATTCAATATATCGTTTTGGTATCTGATGGAAAGGCAAATGTACCCTTGATCAATGGCGATGCCTTAGAAGATGCCGTTGCCGTGGGTGAGAAAATACGAAATGAGGGTATAAAAAGCATGGTTCTTGATACAGAAACCAGCTATATTCAATTTGGTTTTGCAAAAGAATTGGCAAAAAAAATGGATAGTATCTATATAAAATTACAAAGTGTATCCAAAACAGAGATTGAAGACAATGTGAAGAGTTTCATGAAAACAGTATAGAGTGCAATAAAAGCTTTACTTATCACTATAAAAACATTATTGCATTTATATATATGAAAAAGGGAGAGAGAAAGAATGAAAAGAGTATTGACATTATTACTTGTATTGACTATGGTTTTAGGCATACTTTCAGGGTGTACAAATAATGTGCCTGCAGCAGGGGACAAGCCAGTTGACGAGACAATCGCCGCCCTTCCAGAAGGAGTAACAATGGAAGAGAAAGACGGACTGACTGTTTATACAGACTTAAAAAATAGCCCCTTTGAAAACAGCGGGCTTAAAATCACTATTAAAAAAGGTGAAAACGGCTACATAAAGTTTGTAAAAGTTGACCTTGAAGGAAGAGAAACAGTGGATTACTATACCTTTGATTATTCAAAGAATATTTTAGAAAAATATTATTATGTTTCAGCCATGGGTTCAGCGTATTACTATTATTACGATTTGAACAAAAGTGAGGTATATAAAGTCGAAGATCAAGAACATAAAGATATCACTCAAACCATGAAGGATTCCGACAGATTAGGGAAGGCGCAAGAAAAAATAGCAGGAGAAATAGCTTCTCTGGAAGACTATTATAAGAAACAATATAATATGACAATTAAGGAAGCAGTTTCTCAAAAATAGAGAACAAAAGTAAAGGGGATGGGCGAAGTTTTAGGCTTCACCGCATCCCCTTTTATTAGCTTCAAAAGGCTGATGAGGAAGGTGTATTGGATTTTATTGGTTCCTTTCATTTCGGGAACTTTTATCATAGGAATCTCATCTAAATAATGTATATTTATCTTATAATATAAATATATAAACGCAAAACCTTGGAGGAAAGCTTATGAAAATGAAGTCCAAATGGGTATTGATGATTTCTTTGGCAACCTTGATGCTTACAAGTGCATGCCAGCCTATCAATGCTCCTAGTATTCCAGTCAGTCAGATACCTACAGAAGCTGTAGATGATGCCCTATATCTAGTTCGAGATAATGGTCTTTATGGATATGTAAATTCAAAGGGAGAGATTGTGATAAAACCCCAATTTGAATTTGCTTATGATTTTAGTGAAAATCTTGCAATGATTCGTGATAATGAGAAGCTAGCATATATAGACAGAAGTGGAAACATAGTATTGCAAACTGATTATGTGGCAGGAGAAAGCTTTCAAGAAGGTCTTGCTGTAGTAGTAAAGGATGGCTATGGATTTATTAATAAAAACGTTAAAACCATTGTTGAACCTCAGTATGACTATGCATTAGGATTTTCCGAAGGCATGGCGGTAGTAACCAAAGATGGAAAGTCTGGCTTCATAGACAAGACTGGCAAACTTGTAATAGAAATGAAGTATGATAATGCGGGATCATTTAAAGAAGGCCTTGCCAAAGTATCAATTGGAAGTAAGAACTATTATATAAACCCCAATGGAGAAATTACATTAACAGTTGATGCTGAAATGGTCTATGATTTTAGTGAAGGCATGGCATTGATAAGAAAGAATGAGAAGTATGGATTTATAGATAACAAAGGACAAATAATTGTACAGCCAATATATGAGGAAGCGCGTGGATATTCAGAAGGTCTTGCAGCGGTGTCGTTAAATGAGAGATGGGGATATATCGATAAAAAAGGGGATATGATTATAGCGCCTCAGTATAAATCAGATTCCCAATTTAAAGAAGGTCTTGCCCCTGTACTAGAGGGCAGGGACTGGCAATATATAGATAAAAAAGGTATAGCTATAATCAAGGACAAATTTACTTTTGGATATAATTTTTCCAACGGGATTGCTGTTGCTCAAATAGATGGAGAATCAGTACTCATCAATACAAAAGGGGAAATACTTTGGCATGAAACGGACAGCGTTCCAATTAACGGAGGTATGGAACAGTTAGGAAATATCATTAAAAAGAGAATCAGAAGCGATAAATATGATATGATTATGGCTTATCCGTATATTGAGATAAAGAATAAAGATATAGAGAATAATATAAATGAGATAATCAAAAAACATTTTAATATTGATTATGAAGGTCAGGAGAATGAAACCTTTGATGGGGATTATGATATAAAGCTGAATAAGAATAGTATTTTAAGCATTGTATCAAAGGGTTATACTTATTCTGGCGGAGCCCACGGCATGTCTTACTGGAGAGGTATAAGTCTGGACTTGAATAAAGGCATCTCATATAAGCTTGAAGAGCTATTTAAAAAAGATAGTGGTTATAAGCAAAAGCTAAATGAAATGATAAAAAAAGAAATAAGAACCAAGGATCTGCCGCTTTTAAGAGATTTTGAAGGAATATATAAGGAACAGGAATATTATCTCACAGAAAAAGGGATAGTCATCTACTATCAGTTATACGATTATACACCTTATGCATATGGCTTCCTTCAATTTGAAATACCATATGACGATGTGAAGGATATTATCAATTTAGAAGGACCTTTAGGGGGAATTTTTAATTAAATATTTGATTTAGATTTATGCAGCAAATGCAGGAAGGGGTTAAAATGAAAAAAATTATTATCATGCTTTTAACAATTTCTTTAGCGCTTACAGGATGCATGGCACAAGCACCAGTACAGCAGCCAATAGAACAGGAAAGTAAAGATAAAGTTTCAAAAGAGGTTTCAACTGAATTTGAAAAATTGCTCGCGGAAAATAAAAAGCCCAAGGAAATAATAAAATTTATAGACAGTAATATTGAAAAGGTTGAAAAAGCCCAAGCTTTAGATATGATTGAAAGCTTAATTAAGGTTCAGAACAACTCATTAGAAGCTTACATGGATAAAATCCATGAAGGAAATAATTTTGAGCTTATGGTTAACTATTTTTTAAGCAGCAAGGATGAAACAGGCAGGATCAATGATGTCAAGTCTGAAGATTTAAAGGCATTGCTTCACGAAATACTGGATGGAGGATATAAAATACACATGGTTGAAGGGAGTTATGTTTTAGTTATAGATTATGAAAAGCTGAAGAAGTATAACTCAAATATAACAGAAGAAATGAAGGAGTTTATTGCATTAGAAGCAGAGGAATCTACAAACCCTTTTGCTATGGATGCAGGATTAATCATATCCGTTGAGGAATTTGCAGACCGTATAGCAAAGGCTGAGAAATATTTTAAAAGTTATCCTGATTCACCGAGAAATGAGGAAATAGGAAATAGAAATAAAGGTAGAATAGGCCTTTATTTGACTGGTCTTGACAATACACCAGCCTTTGAGTATGGAAATAAAAAAATCAATGAAGAGTTTTTAGAAAGCTATAAAAAGACAGTCAAAGATTATAAAGGTACTGTTTTTGCAAAAATAGTAGAAGAATATTTAATGGTATTAGAAAAAAACAATTTTAAGAAAACAAACGAGGTAGAAGCTTTTCCTGAGAAAAGCGAACTTTTAAAAAAATATGATATATCTGTTAAAGGTATAAAGTAAGAGAAAATATTGGGGACGGTTCTTTTTGCTTTCAGAAGCGAAAAGAATCGTCCCTAATATTTTACCGTTTTACCATTTGCCATTTATCCATTTATGTAATTAATTTCATTATCTTATTGATTTTTGTTGGTTAATGTTATATAATATGCTGGGTTAGAAGGCTAATTATAACTAAATATTGATTTTGGCACACTTATCGAAAGATAGGGTCGCAAAGCCATGGATCTAAAGGAGGTAGCTCCCATGATTGCCAGGTTGCATTAACATAACATCTTTATGTTTTTTTAAAGCGCCTATGGTGGAAACGCCTATGGTGCTTTTTTATTTTTATTTATTAAGGAGGATTTTCGTGAAGAATAAAAAGATTACAGGCATATCGATCAAAGCTAAACTACTTGCTTTTACTATTGCTGTCTTAGTTTTCTCTTTATCATTAGTTACAGCTGCCTCAGTTTATATTGTTAGTTCTCAATTAGAAAAACAAATGAACAATGATGCCCTACAATTGGTATCAACCATTGCAAATGAGGTGAAAAGTAATGATGCATTAACAGGTATAGTCGAAAAACAAATTAATGATAAAATAAAGACAGCCGCACTATTGATTGGACATATGAGCTCCGTGAACAATGAAAAATTGACAGAGCTTGCCAAGGAACTTGAAATTTCTGAAATTAATTATGCTGGTGCTGATAGGGTCATAGCCTATTCCAATCTTCCAGAGAACTTAGGCTGGCAATATCCTGAAGATCATTCCTGTTATCCCCTTTTTACTAAGGAGATAGAGGAGCTTATAGAACCAGCAAGAGAAAGTGCAGTAGATAAAAAACTATACAAGTATGGCGCCGTTGCGTTACCTTCAGGTGGAATCGTTCAAATAGGCATTCTGGCAGACGATCTTACAAAGATCATGTCACAGTTGGATTACCAAAAAATTGTAGATGATTTGAAACAAAATAATAATATAGTTTATGCTCTGGTAATTAACAAAGATCTTAAGGCTGTTGCTCATACAAACCATGAGCGTATAGGAATCGAATTGACGGATGAAGGCAGCAAAGCTGCAGCCGTCGATGGAAAGGAATATAAGAGTACATATATGTACGATGGCAATGGATATAAGGAAAAGGTATATGATATTCTAGTTCCCGTTTATAATGCGAAAGACGAGCATATTGGTGCCTTAAATGTTGGAATATCCATGAAAGAAGTTGTAGCATCACAAAGAGTATTAATTACAAATTCAATCATAATAGCTTTGGTTTGCTTGACTTTATGCTCTATCGCTTTACTGATTTTAATTAATTTTATCATCAACCCATTGAAGAAGTTGACTGCGGCTGCTTCTAAGGTATCTGAGGGAGTCCTTGATGTAAATGTAGATGTGAAATCAAAAGATGAAATTGGTGTGCTATCATTAAACTTTCATGATATGATATCCAGCTTGAGAGAATTGGTGAAAAAAATAAAAAGCGTCAGTGGATCTGTAAATGAACACTCTCGAGAGCTATTATCCACATCACATCAGGCTTCAGAGGTATCTGAGCAAATTGCCAATGCCGCGCAGGAGATGGCTGCTGGTTCTCAAATGCAGGTAAAGGCAACAGAAGAAGCTGGACATAGCATTAAGAATATTGTTGATAGTGTAAATGAGGTTAACACCAGCGTAAGTGCCTTAATGGGCAATGCAGATGAAACAAACAAGTTAGTTTTTGAAGGAAAAGAGAAGCTTGATAACATGGTCAAGCAGATGAATGCCATCAAGTCAAGCGTGAATTCATCATCTAAGGCCATTAAAGATTTGGAAAATATCTCTAAAGAAATTGGCGGTATTGTTGAGATTATCAATGGGATTGCTTCACAGACAAATTTATTGGCGTTAAATGCAGCCATAGAGGCGGCTCGTGCAGGTGAAGCGGGCAAAGGATTTGCCGTAGTTGCAGAGGAAGTAAGGAAGCTTGCAGAGCAATCCACCAGCTCAGC
>JAUQXG010000328.1 GCA_030834765.1 Lutispora sp. | reverse complement strand
GAAGTGTTTTCCAGCTTTACACCAGGGCAGCTGCAAAGCACAGGTAATCCACTAGACCTGGCAATTGAGGGAAAAGGCTTTATGTGTATAGAAACACCCAATGGAGAGAGATATACAAGAAACGGTGAATTCACTAGAAATGCTGAAGGGTATCTAGTTACAAAAGAAGGCAATATGGTTCTTGGAGAAAATGGGTATATTCAAATAAATGGAGAGAATTCATCTATAAATGAAAAAGGTGAAGTTTTAGTAGATGGAGTATCTATAGACAAGTTAAAGCTTGTTGATTTTAAGGATTATGAAATACTGAGAAAAGAAGGCGATGGACTCATGAAAGTCGCTGATGAAATAGATGTACAAGAAAATTTAACAGAAGCAGAAAGTATAGTGAGACAGGGGTACATAGAAGGCTCTAATGTAAATTCTGTCAGAGAGATGGTAGATATGATCACAATGCTTCGGTCATATGAAGCAAATCAAAAGCTTATAAAAGCTCATGATGAAATGTTAGGGAAAAGTGTCAATGAATTAGGAAGGATATAAGGAGGTAGAAAATTATGATGAGAGCACTTTGGACTGCAAGCACAGGGATGCAAGCGCAACAGCTTAATGTTGATACCATATCAAACAACTTGGCAAATGTAAACTCTATAGCCTATAAAAAAACAAGAGTAGAATTTAAAGACCTATTATATGAAAACCTTGAAAAAGAGACCATAAAAGATGGACAAGGTAAGCCTGTTAATTTACAAGTAGGTCACGGTGTAAAAAGCGCGGCTACAACAAAGTTTTTTACAACAGGTAACTTAGAGCAGACTACAAATCCTTATGATCTTGCGATAAACGGATCAGGATTTTTCAGCGTGCTTTCCTCCAGTGGGGAAGAGCTTTATACCAAGGACGGAACTCTTAAAGTGTCTGTAGATGGCGAAAACTCCACTTTGGTAACCTCTGATGGATATTTTGTTCAAGGCACAAATGGAAATATCGAGCTAGGAGCAAATTTGAAAGATATTGTCATAGATGAGCTAGGAGCAATCAGTGTAAAGAGAACAGATGGTGGTGACGAGTGGGAAGACTTAGGCAGTATAAACATCATCAATTTTGTTAACCCAGCAGGACTTGAAAGTGTAGGAAGCAACTTCTATAAAAGGACTGGTGCAAGCGGTGAAGCCGTGGATACACAAAATGATGGATCAGGCGGCAAAGTACTTCAAGGCTTCATAGAATCATCTAATGTTCAAATAGTGGAAGAAATGGTGAAACTGATACAAGCGCAAAGAGCATACGAGATCAATTCAAAATCTATACAAACAGCAGATGAAATGCTAGGAATGGCAAATAACTTGAGAAGATAGGCGACAGCTTGAAAAGACTGCATCTTTTCAATTTAATTAGTGCAGCATAGCTGCAGTTAGGAGTTAAAATGATAAATCCTATTAGTTCAGGGAATAATATATTAAATACAGAGCAGGCGAAAAGCAAATCAGAGGAAGTACAAACAGGGATGTTTGAGGAAACATTAAAAAAGGCTGTAGAGGAGAAGGATGAGAAGAAGCTGAAAGAAGCTTGCAGAAACTTCGAAGCAGTTTTTATAAACATGATGTTCAGTCAGATGAGAAGCACCATACAAAAAACGGATTTGATGGGTAATAGCTTTGCTCAAGACACTTTTGAAGAGATGCTATATGATAATTATTCTAAAGAAATGGCAAAAGGGCCAGGAATAGGTCTTGGAGATATCATGTATAAGCAGCTTTCAAAAAATATTAGCACGGTAGAGGAAGAATAATATGTTGGATGTAAAGCAAATACAAGAGATTATACCCCATAGATATCCATTTTTGCTGGTAGATAAGATTATTGATATAGAATATGGGAAAAAGGCAGTGGGCATAAAAAATGTCACTGTCAACGAGCCTTTTTTTCAAGGCCACTTTCCTGGGAATCCTATCATGCCTGGTGTTCTAATCGTGGAAGCCATGGCACAAGTAGGAGCAGTATCCATACTTGGAATGGAAGCAAACAAAGGTAAACTTGCAGTATTTGCAGGCATAGATGGAGTTCGCTTTAGAAAGCAGGTTGTACCTGGAGACACCTTGAGAATGGAAGTAGAAATGATAGCCTTTAAAAGAGGTATTGGGAAGGCTAAAGCCCAAGCCTATGTGGGCGAAGACCTAGCCGCATCTGGGGAGCTAACTTTTGCCATCTTATAAGACGATGGCAAAGATTGCACGTTTGCAATCTTATAACCTTTATCCTTCATTTTTTAACCCAGCACATATACCTTTAGCGATGACTGAGGCCATTTGAATTACCATTCCCAGTCTAATATTATATAGAGGAAATATACTGCTGTGCTCTGTAGAGTCGACGATTCCAACGATGGATATGTCACCTACTGGAGGCAGCTTTTTTCCTACTCCTTTGCCGGGATGTATAGCACCTGTCCTAAGCTGAATATTTCCTATGGAATCCTCAGAGCCAAGACAAGCATCTATAGCGATAATCATATGATCAGGATATTTCACTTTAATTTCTTTTATGGCATTTTTTAAATTGATAGCATGGACAGGCATATCCAAGGTCCCAAAAACGGGACAAGGGATCTGATGATTTAATAAATATGTGCCAACTAAGGGTCCCAAACAGTCTCCTATGTATTTATCAGTTCCGATGCAAAGCACCAGGCATTGCTCATCTGCATAAGGTCTCAAAGCCTTTGCAATTTCATCTTCAGAAAAAGTATCATTATTATTTATTCCAAAATGATCTAAAAATACTGAGTTTTCAACTTGCTCACTCAAAAAAATCCCCCCGTCAAAAGAATGAAGTTAATAATTATAGGCGCATAGGACGAAAAATATTACAAAGTTTTTCGAATTAATGTAAAATGAATAGTAGGGAATGATGTCCTCGTCGCTCCGCGAAATTATTATCTCATGTCATACGGAGGTACTAAAATGGATAAACTATCTCAAAGAAAGCTATAAAGGCTAAAAGATTATGACTATTCGAAGACAGGTTATTATTTTTTAACGATATGTACTCAAAACAGAAGAAACACATTGTGGCAAAAATCTTACTATGAACATATAATTCGAAATCTAAATGAATTGCAGGACATTAGGGAATATATCATAAATAATCCTGCAAAATGGGCAAATGATAAGTATTATGTATAAATTGTTTCTTATTAATACTATATGCAAAAATAAGAAAACTATAATATCGCATAAACCAGAACAAAACATAGCATGATAAAACATATGAGACTTAGTTGGACAGAATGACGGAATTTGATGGAATTCAATTATTGATTATGTAATCAGTTTTGTATATAATAAAATAGTCACGTCGGACGGGACATCAAAACAAACAGCAAGACGTTGATATGTCGGGGTGTAGCGCAGCTTGGTAGCGCACGTGGTTTGGGACCATGGGGCCGCAGGTTCAAGTCCTGTCACCCCGACCATTTTAATTCTAAAGCAAGGCCCGTTGGTCAAGCGGTCAAGACATCGCCCTTTCACGGCGGTAACGGGGGTTCGATTCCCCCACGGGTCACCAATAAATAACAATAAAAATTTTCCAGAGGAAGTGGATATTCGCATAGCGAATTCCGAAAAATGGGGGCATAGCTCAGCTGGGAGAGCATCTGCCTTACAAGCAGAGGGTCATAGGTTCGAGCCCTATTGTCCCCACCATTTATTCTTAAAATTAAAAAAAATAGTGCTGGTGTGGCTCAATTGGCAGAGCAGCTGACTTGTAATCAGCAGGTTGATGGTTCGATTCCGTTCACCAGCTCCATTATTCATGGGGGAATTCCCGAGCGGCCAAAGGGGGCAGACTGTAAATCTGTTGTCTCAGACTTCGATGGTTCGAATCCATCTTCCCCCACCATTAAGCAAATATAAAAGTCCGATGAGGACTTTTTTTTATGTTCATTTTAGGAAGAACAACAATGTGAGAGCAGTTCAAGTTTTTTAATCATTGTAGATTTTATTAATATTACTACATATATAGACCTCCTGAATAGTAAAAGAACTATTTCAAAATGGTAAAAATAGAATGAATATGGATATAGAGATCATTAAAAAATTAATAAATAATATATAGGAATACCAGTATATGATATAATATATAAAAAGAAATTATTTGAGGAAGTGATTAAATGAGGTCACTAGCTAAAGAAATAATAGAAAAATTAAATAAAGAAGAAGATATACGAGTTTTGGCAGAGGTATTGGATTTTTATGAATATTTGAGAGATAAAAAATACAGAAAGTCAACAAATAAATGGTTAGATATAGATGAAGATGAACCAACGAAAGATGAAAATCAATTTTATGAACAGTATAAAAGTTCAGAAGAAGAATTTACTCCTTTAGAAAATCTCATTATGGAGTTAAATTTAGATGGAGAATAATTATCATATTAAACTGGTAAAGAAAGCAGGAAAATTCATTTCATTAAATTTTCCTTGAAAATTTAAACTACCTATGCTATCATATAATCTACAATTAAATAAAGTTTTACCTTATCAAGAGAGGCGGAGGGAAGGGCCCGATGAAACCCGGCAACCGGCGAAGAGCGCGGTGCCAATTCCTACAATACTAGTAATTGTATTGACAGATGAGGGAGATTTTTGTATTAGAAAATGCTAAAAAGCTCCTTTGTCAAAAGGAGCTTTATTTTTTTTAGAAAACATGAAGATAATATATACAAAATGGAGGATGAAAAATGATAAGAAAATTTTTTACGTCAGAATCAGTAACAGAAGGACATCCGGACAAATTATGTGATCAAGTTTCAGATGCAGTTTTAGATGCAATATTAGATCAAGATCCAATGGGTAGAGTTGCCTGCGAGGTTTCGGTAACAACAGGACTTGTACTTGTAATGGGAGAAATCACTACCAACTGCTACATTGATATACAAAAAATAGTTAGAAAGACTATAAGTGAAATAGGCTATACAAGAGCAAAATACGGCTTCGATGCGGATACTTGCGGAGTGATTACTTCCATCAATGAGCAGTCAACAGATATTGCTATGGGAGTTGACAAAGCTTTAGAAGCAAAAAAAGGTCAAATGAGTGAAAGTCAAATAGCGGCAATAGGCGCAGGCGATCAAGGTATGATGTTTGGTTACGCTTGTGATGAGACACCAGAATTAATGCCAATGCCCATTGCCCTTGCCCATAAACTTGCTAGAAGACTTACGGAGATCAGAAAAGATGGAACACTTGATTATTTAAGACCAGATGGCAAAACTCAAGTTACGGTAGAATACGATGATGGAAAGCCAGTGAGAGTAGATACCATAGTAGTTTCAACACAGCACAGTCCTGATGTTGATCATGATACAATAGAAAAAGATATGATAGAGCTTGTAATAAAATCTATTATTCCAGCGCATATGCTTGATGAGGCTACAAAATATTATATCAATCCAACAGGAAGATTCGTAATAGGTGGACCTCATGGAGATTCAGGACTTACAGGAAGAAAAATAATAGTAGACACATACGGCGGTTATGCAAGACATGGCGGCGGTGCATTCTCTGGAAAAGATCCAACAAAGGTTGACCGTTCCGCTTCTTATGCAGCAAGATGGGTTGCAAAAAATATTGTGGCGGCTGGACTTGCTTCAAAATGTGAAGTACAGTTAGCTTATGCAATAGGTGTTGCAAAGCCAGTGTCTGTACTTGTAGAAACCTTTGGAACAGGCAAAATGGACGATGAAAAAATCGCAGAAATCGTGAATCAAGTATTTGATTTAAGACCTGCTGCAATTATTAGAGATCTTGACCTAAGACGTCCAATATATAAACAAGTTGCAGCTTATGGACACATGGGAAGAATAGACATAGATGTGCCATGGGAAAAAACAGAAAAAGCAGAAGAAATAAAGAAATTAGCAGGAATTTAAACTATTCAAAAAAAGACTCATTTTATGGGTCTTTTTTTCATTGGTTTTTGCCGATAAATAGTATAGCAATACAATATTTCAATAGGGAGTTACGATTATGAAAGTCAATAATCAAATTAATATAAGCAATACAACCCAAAATGAACAAATCATGTTATTTCCTCAATTAAATGTAAATGATGAAAAATCAAATTGCATACCTACGGAAATACAAAATATAAGTATGTCGGACGGAGTAAAAGAAGCAGTAGAAATTTTGACGGATAATGAGATCGAAGTAGATGCTAGTACAATGAAGGATATAAAGGCATTTATAGAAAAGATCCCAGGGGATATTAAGAGTAAACTTGAAACAATAAGAATTTTAGCTTCTAAAGGCTCAAAAATAACGTTGAAAGGATTAACAGCTGCATATAGTGCTCTTAATGGTATAGATTTAGGGAAATTATTAAATAAAATTATTTCTGAAATAGGTAATTTGACCTTAGATGGAAGGCTGACTAAAATTTTAGAGCTTACAGATATCAAGCCTAAAGCTGAGATCTCTGATGATAATCATAGCTCGAATCTTAAAAATGAAATGTATGTTAAAGAATATTTAAAAGAAGTAATAGATGAAGTGTTTGATATATATGAGGGTAAAGAGTTAAATAATGAGCCTGATTTGGAGTCAGATAAGATATCGATTGAAGACAAAATAACAAATGAAATCGTTCATGAAAGCAATGTGATTGATAACTTTGATGCTTATCAATTACCTAGTTTAATGACAACAGAAATAAATTCTAAAAATATGTTGGTGATTGAAGTCACTGAGAAATTAGTAAAAATGAAAGCGTATTTTAAGGAGACAAAGCGAGAATTATTAAATAGCATAGATAAAGCTATTACGGAGCCAATAAATAGGAAGCAAAACCTTGAAAAAGCCATAGATTTGTTGGACAGGGCAATTTTAAAAAGTGATATCACATTGTATACTGATATGAAGCTTGAAAAACAGCTTATTCAATCTAGCAGTGAATTAGAGATAGCAAGACAATATGTTATAGGCGGAAATATGGATAAGGCCATGGAGATAGTAAAAAATGTGAAAGCGCTTCTTGATAATATTGATTGGAAACCTTCTAAATCAAAGGTATTTAATATTATGAGCCAAATGCCTATAGGCGATCAAATGGATTTAACACAAAAGCTTGCTAAGAGCATAAGTCAGTTAGTGACTGGAAAAAGCAATCAGCCTTCTGCTAAATCAGTTTTTGAGAATCTTCGTACACAAGGACTTAACCATGAGAGCGAAGTGGTTCAAATGTTGGAGTCAAATTCTCGAGAGTATGATAATGAAACTATTCAAGATAATATAAAGTCAATTATTTCTAAATTGATAGAAGGAAAAAGTTCCTCTGAGAGCCAAAATTTTATTACAGCTCTTGAACAAGTTGCTAGTAATATTTTGGGGCAGCAACATTTGAATAAAAACAATTCGAGTCAGAACCTGCAAACACTTTTTTTAAATGTCCCATTAACTATTGCAGGAGAAGTTGAGAATGTGAAGATATATATAAATGCAAAAAAAGATAGAGAAAAAGTAGATTGGCAAAACTGTAACTTGTATTTTCACTTTGAAACAAGAAAGCTTGGAGAAACTGGAGTATTAGTATCTGCAGTAAATAGAAATCTTACATTGACAGTTAAGAACAATAATAGTAGTGTAGAAAGGAAGTTTTCCGAATTCACTGGCGTATTGAAAGAAGACCTTCAACAGATTGGTTATAATGTTGGGAATATTGGTTTTGGAAGGTTAAATGAAGATAGCAAACCAATGCAAGATGATAATGTTAATAGTAAAGCCCAGCCAATCAATCAAAATGCCTTGAAAGGATTTGATATTAAAATATGAATTATAGCTATATAGATAAAAGGAAAAAAGGGAATAATCAAACAGCTTTCATTGTAAATTATGGCGACGATTCTGAGAATCCAAAAGTAACAGCAGCTGCCAAAGGACATTATGCAAAAAAAATAATCGAAATGGCAAAAGAGAAAAAAATAGATATTATTGATGATTCATCAATACTTTCAAATATAATTGATATGGACCTAGGAGATAATGTACCACCACAATTATATTCAGTAATTGCAGAAATACTTTTTATGCTTCAAAAAATTGAAAAGCAACTTTAATAAATGATGGGGTGAAAAGATGAAGGTAAGAAGTGTAGATAGTATAAAATCTACTGTAATGAATAATAAAAAAACAGAAGAAGAAGCAAGTATTTCATTTGTTGATGTTTTTGCACAGAAAAATCAGGATAATAACCATGAGAGGCAACAAAAGCTTTTATATGAGATAGAAGACCAAGGGAAAATATTGGCCGATTCATGTAATATTGAAGATTTAAAGAAATATAAAGAACTGGTGAAGACATTTATGCAAGAAGTTGTAGATAAAGGCTTAGAACTCCATCAGAGTAGGGGCTATAGCAGAGGCGGCAGGATGAAACTTTTTAAGACTGTGAAACTTGTTGATGAAAAACTGGTTCAATTAACGGATAATCTTATTAATTCTAAAGAAAAAGGTATGAATATGCTTAAGATTATAGGAGAAATAAAGGGTCTTCTAATGGATATTTATACTTAAAAAAGCAAAATCTAGCCTTTTTTATAAGTAGACAGCGACGAAACAAAAGTCAGCTGTCTTTTTTTTCGCCTTTTTTCATATCGTTGAAAACTTCTATCAACTCTTCACCAATTTTTATCCATTCCCTTTTTAAAAAATTGTATTTTCTCTTATAATATAGTCTTATTCGCGAAAATAAAAAAAGACCGGTCGAAAGGCCTTGGAGTTGAACAAAGAGACATTATTAAAAAATGCACATCCATTGCTAGTAAGCAGTATTAAAAAGTATGCTTTGAGCAAAGGTGAGTGGAATGATTTATACCAGGAGGGAATGCTGCATTTGCTGGAGATTTTGCCTAGTTTTGACGACACAAACGGAGTCACCATATTTGCTTACTTCAAAAGCAGCTTAAAATATTTTTACTTAAACTATGGAAGGTATTCAAGAAAGCACAGTTCTTTAAATAGCATCATAGATACAAATGGAAATGAGTGGATAGACTTTATTGCAGATGAATCTGTAGCATTTGATGAACAATTGATACAAGCCGAGCAAATCCATGAATTGAAAAGGGCTGTGAATAAGCTGGATGGAGAAGAAAAACAGCTTTTACACCTGATATATGATCAATCCATGACACTAGAGGAAGTTGCAAAATCCTTAAGCCTAAGTATTTCAGCAGTTTTTCGAAGAAAAAAGAAATTGCTGAAAAAACTTAGAAATGTATGTAAAAAAAATTAAAACTGTCAGTTATTTAGAAAATGTAAGGAGGTGATAGCATGGCAGTAACATTAGTACCAAAATCTACAAGACTTCAAGTGAAGTACACAGGCGAGATGGTAAATGGAAAAGAGACCACCATATCAAAGACTTATTCAAAAATAAAGCCCGCAGCAACGGAACAAGCACTGTATGACACAGCGCAGGCAATTGCATCTTTGCAAACTAGCCCAGTTCATAGCATAAACAGGCTGGAAGATGCAGAGCTAAATGAAATCTAGTGAAACATTTCCCCGAAATAAATAGAAAGGAGGTAGCTTTTTATGGCGAAGAGATTAGAGATGACATTCAAAGATGTGGAAAATAAATCAATGAAAATAACTGTAGACAATGTAAGAGATGATCTTACAGATGCAGAAGTAAAAACAGCTATGGAAACAATACTTCTAAAAGATGTATTTGCAACAGCGGCAGGCAGTCTAACTGCAATCAGTGAAGCTAGAATAGTGGATACATCTGTCACAGCACTAGATATAGAATAGAGGGGTGAAGCGGCATGGAAAATATTTATAATACGGTGGCCAATCTAGGTTTTCCTATAGCGGTATGTCTCTACTTGTTAGTCCGCATAGAAGGGAAACTAGATAGCTTGACCAAATCTATAAATGAACTGACAAATGCAGTAGCATCTAAATAGAAAAGCTATCCCATTGGATTAAGAATTCAATGGGATAGCTTTTCTAGTAATTAATGGACAATGAGTATTTCATTTAACATTTTGGTTGAATGAAAAGGTAAAATCTTGATTGCTAAATTCACTGCATTTTGCAAGATTAAGTTCTAATTTTTGCTTAACAAAAATAGATTTTTCATCTATAATGAGCATAGTAGCACAAAGAAAGATGGATTTTTTTACATGCT
>JAUQXG010000327.1 GCA_030834765.1 Lutispora sp. | reverse complement strand
ATTTTGATTATTTACTTTTGCATCGCCGCTAATATCATCAACATCTATCTTCCCAAAGGAGTTCTTTATGACGATATTCCCCTCGATGCCACTGACAGCCACTGCACCATAGCTATTATTCACTGTCAATTCGCTCTTTATATCAGCTACATTTATCTCGCCAAAGCTATTCTCAACATTTGACTTTGCCCCATCTGGAATAAATATGGTGAAATCCACAATTGCTTTAGAAAAGTCATTTTTACTTCCATCACTAGGAGGATTCACAGATATTTCTGTTGTCTCTCCTTCTTTAATATTGATTACATTCTTTATATATTCTCTTGCTTTTCCTTCATCATTACATTTTACTCGAATTTCAGCTTCAACCTTAATAACCTTTGAATCCGAAGGCTTTACCTGTATTTTTCCGAAATCATTAGAAATCTTTACTTCTTTTATACTATAGTCTACGCCCACATCATTCTTTGAAAAGCTTTCTTTAATTTCTGTTTTATAGTTTGCATTAAAATCCAATAAAGATTTTCCTTTATCACCAAAAGGTATATCAAAGTTCATTATACTTCCTGTATTTGATATGACTCCCAATATTATTATGAACACAACGCATAGCCCATCAATGCTAAGTCTTACGTTTTCATTGCTCCTGCCATATATAATAGAAAATATCAAAAACTCTGCACCCAATCCAATAAGTAACACCGGCCAATATTTATAAAAATCCTTTATGGGAAGTGTTGTAAAATTTCCTGCAAACAAAAGAGCACCTACAATTATTAGTCCTATGGCAAAAGTTATGGTGCCTGCTTTCTTCTTAACCATTTTAGTCCCTCCTATCAATTCTTCTATATATTTTTACGAAAATAATAAGAAAAAGTCTTAAGATATAAAAAAAAAGCTTCTAATTCTAATTAAGAAGCTTTTTTACTCTAACTTTTTATATTATATCATTAATAAATACCCACATCTCTTACATCTATTCCGTTGCTTTTCAGCTCATCTACCATATCATCCACATTTTTTGTATCTACCTTCATGACAAGCTGCTTTGTTTTCATTAAGCCAGAATCAAATACACTTATTGATTCTATTGATATTCCTCTGTTTTTCACGATATTTGCAATTTTAGCTATCTGCCCTACAAAATCAGGAATATGTATATAAATCCTTGTACCTTCATTATCTACGCCCATGGTATCTGCAAATGCATCAAATATATCTGTTCTTGTTATGATACCTATAAGCCTTTTCTCTCCATCTAATACGGGTATTGCGCTTATATCCTTTTCTCGAAGAAGATATATTGCCTTTTCTATATAGTCAAATTTGTTCACTGTGATGAAATTTTTTGTCATTAAATCTTCAACAAGAGAATCTTCAAGGAAGTTGCAGCCCTTTTCACCGCAAAAATATTGACTGACAATATCTTCTTTCGCAATAATTCCTAACACTTCACCTTTATCAACAACAGGAAGATTGGAAAAGTTCTTTTGATGCATGATATCTAATGCTTCTCTTGCAGTGGATTTAGGCGATATTGTAATGGGATTTGGAGTCATTTTGTTAAATACATACATATATATATTCCCCCTGTAATTTTTATTCTTTCAATAGTAATTTCTACATATTAGCAGAAAATCCTCCAAGTTTTTTGAATTTTCTATTTTTTTTCAAGCCAAGGTTTAAAAAAGCCATCTAACTTTTGTCCGCTCACTTTTTCGCATACATCCACAAAGTCTTGGGTTTTTGCTATTTTATATTTGTATTCACTTACATATCTTTTTAGAATATCAAAAAACATTTTATCTCCTAGCTTTTCTCTAAGCTGACTCAGCATCAATGCTCCTCCATCATAGACAGTAGGCCCATAATCATCCCAAGATTTGAAATCCTTCAAAGATTTAACGATGACTCCATCTATTTGCTTAGAGGAAATGGCTTCTTCTACACTTTGTTTTACCGTATCTTCAAAATAGCCTTGAGCCGGCTGTCTACCAAATTCCTTTTCAATAAATATGGTTTCAGAATAAGCTGCAAAGCTTTCATCCAGCCAAGCTTCATCAACCTGATCGTTTCCTACAATTCCATACCACCATTGATGAGCTGCCTCATGTACGATTGTTATAATCAGAGGCAAGTTGTTTGTATCTTTATTATAGTACTTATCACTTATATATACGATGCCAGGGTATTCCATACCGCTGGGAAATTCAGTCTGCACCACTGAAAAGCTAGGATAAGGGTATTTGCCAAATAGATCATTGAATGTTCTTAATGATTTTACCCCGTAATCAAGGGCTTCTTCCCCTGCAATTTCATCTCCTGAATAAAAATATGATTTTACTTGTGTCCCGTCAACATTCTTTTCTAAAATCTTAAATTTATCACTTGCAACAAATGCAAAGTCTCGCATATTTTCGGCCTTAAATTGCCACTGTAGCTTTGCTGCCTCTGCATTCTTACTCAAAAGTTCTCCAGAAGCTGCTACAATCAACTTATCTGATGTATTGATTGTAACTTCATAATCCGATGTATCACTATAAAAAGGGTCCCCAATGGCAAAGTATTTATCTAAGTTCCATCCTGATTCATCATATACCGCTGCCACCGGATACCAATTGCCTAAATTAAAGCTGCCTTCATTGTATCCAAATCGCTCCCCTGCCGGAGGTATATGCACTTTATATTTCATCTCAATTACCGCTATTTCACCTACTTTTAGTGACGATGGCAATTCAAGCTTCAATATTGTTTGTCCTTCGCCTTCAAATCTATATTGTAAATTGGATGCTATATCTTTTTGAGTCATCTTTATTGATTCTAACTCTGTAAAGCCTGGCGAAAAACCAGACTTATATGCATTATTAAAATCATCAAAAAGAAAAGGAGCCGTTTCTTTGCTTTTAAATGCATTGGTATAAACATGAAAATATAGCTCATTCAAATCAACATTTTCGTTATTTTTATAATGGACCGTCTGAGTTACTGTCATAATTTTGTTGGCTTCATCTAAGTCAGCTTTTATAATATATTTATTTTTATCTAAGCTTTGTTCAATATTGACTTTGGTATTTCCTCTTACTTTTGATATGATTGAACACCCTGAAAATAGTAGTGCCAATATCAAAATAATTGCTAAGAATCTTTTATGATTGCCCAAAATAACCGTCTCCTTTTTACTCCCTATATTTCATATATGGATATTATATTATCGCACCATCTTATCCCATACTAAAAATATGAAAGGTACAAGCTATTTATTGTACCTTCATCCTTTTATCAGCTATTAATCATAGCTTTAATTTTCTGTCTGCTAATATCATAGTAGCTTTTATCATTACAATATATTTCCAGAGTAATGGTTGATGAATAATTCATATTCTTTAAGGCATTTATTGTATCAGCAAAATTAATATTTCCCACACCTATTGGTAAATGCAAGTCCCATATAGGCTTATCTCCGCCAAAGTTATCATGTAAATGAACATTTTGTATTCTAGTAGCAAAAGCTGATATAAATTCAACTGCTTTATCATGATTTTCATAAAGGTTTGCATGTCCCACATCTAACGTCATTGATATTTCAGGCAAATATTTAAATACCTCTTCAAATCCCCAAGTGCTTTCCGTAGTGTTTTCTACAGTTAAAACAATCCCACTATCCGCAGCTACTTTATTCAAAGTATTTAGTGCTTCAATTTTATCAAAAAATTGTATCGCATCCGTATGATCGGAGTACCAATGTATTACCATAGTCTTTACAGTATTTAGCGCACCCATCATTTTTATATATTCAGCTTTATTGTTTATGTCACTTCTATCAATGATAATGTCTGTTAAATGCCCAACTTTTATTGGAAGAATCTCATTAAACTGGCGCAGCATATTTAGCGTATTTAGTCCAGGCTCCATGGTGTCTTTTAAGCACAGCTCAATATAATCAAATCCATAATGTTTATACAAATAAAATTCTTGCTCTAAATCAGCACTATTAAAAATACTTGCTCCTATCTGAATTTTACCCATAAAAATACCTCACAAAAATCAAAATTGATATAAATAAAATTATATCATATTGGAAATATTTTCGCTCTTATTAAACCGTAATTATTTTGATTTAGGTTGGTTATACTAAATTTGAAGTAAATTTATATACACCGTATCTTTTAAAAAAGATATTGCTTTTATCAATTTTATTTTATGCAGCAAATGCAGAAAGGAGTTAGCATGATTGATAAAAAAGATTTAAAATCACAGCATGATGCTATTGAACATATAGACAAATTTGTTATAAATCCTTACCCTAGAGCAACGGAAGCAAAATTCAATCAAAATACAGTTGAAAGTGTACTTTTCGGCAATAAAAAGGAAGATGGAGATGATAACAATGGAAAGTTTTCAAGTTAACGGAAGTTTAGATAGTAAATTTGCTTATGAAGAAGCAATGAGAATGAGAGCAAGAGAGAATGAAACTTTAAAAAATTGGGAAGAAATTGAATCCACATCAAAAGGCACTAAAATCTTAAATAAGAATAGCGAGAGAAATATTCAATAGATATTATAGGAAATAAATCAAGAAAAGCATTTCAGGTTCTGAGATGCTTTTCTTGCGCAAATTGCCCTGGAGGGTTCAAATCCTTCCTAAATAGAAAAACTACTATATAAGATTATTATCTTACTAGTAGCTAGTTTCGTTTGATGGCGGAGAAGGAGGGATTTGAACCCTCGCGCCCATTACAGGCCTACGCACTTAGCAGGCACGCCTCTTCGACCACTTGAGTACTTCTCCGTATGATTTTATAAAATTAAAAATGGAGGAGAGAGAGGGATTCGAACCCTCGGACGACGTGAATCGTCTCTGGTTTTCAAGACCAGTTCCATAAACCGCTCGAACATCTCTCCTCGGTTAGGACAATAATTATTATATCAACTCAACACATTATTGTCAACACGGTTTTCATATGTTTTTCTTCCCAGGGCTTTAGAAATGTTCTCCATTTTCATAGTATAAATTTCTGCTGAACAAGATAAATGCAATATCTATATTTTCTATGCCATTTGATTTTGCTATTTCAGTAATAGACTTTGCTACTTTATCAGCTTGTTCCTGCCCTCTATCAAACCAGTATATTTCTATAAAAGGATTTGGCTTTGTCAGATTATTTCCTTTGACAGCTTTTACTTCAAGCTCTTCTATCTCTATATGTTCTTTTGGACATCCTGTGATTTCAAAAATGGATTCTGATATTTGAGGAGCCATTTTAATGATATTTTCTTCACCGACACCCTTTATTCTTACTTGTGGCAATGCAATCCCACTCCTTATCTTTTTATTTTCTCTGCGCCACCCATGTATGGTCTTAGTACTTCCGGTATCAATACACTTCCATCACCCTGTTGAAAATTCTCTAATATTGCTGCTACGGTTCTTCCTACAGCAAGACCTGATCCATTGAGTGTGTGCAAAAATTTGGGTTTAGCTTTAGGTTCTGGTCTATATTTTATATCTGCTCTTCTTGCTTGATAGTCTTCAAAATTGCTGCAAGACGAGATTTCAACATACCGATTATAGCTTGGCATCCACACCTCTATATCGTAGGTTTTTGCCGATGAGAAACCCAGGTCTCCGGCACAAAGAGATATGATTCTATAAGGAAGTCCTAAAAGTTGCAATATTTTTTCTGCATTATTGGTTAAGGTTTCAAGCTCTGCATAAGAATCTTCTGGCTTCACAAATTTTACAAGCTCCACCTTATTAAATTGATGCTGCCTTATAAGCCCTCTTGTGTCTCTCCCTGCTGATCCTGCCTCTGCCCTAAAGCATGCAGTATAGGCTGTGTGATAAATTGGAAGCTGATCTGCTTCAAGGATCTCTTCTCTATACATATTCGTTACTGGCACTTCTGCAGTAGGTATTAAGAAATAATCCGTTCCTGCTACCTTAAATGCATCTTCTTCAAACTTTGGAAGCTGCCCAGTTCCCTGCATACTTCTTCTATGAACCATATAGGGAGGGAATATTTCTACATATCCACTTTCTATATGAGTATTTAAAAAGAAGTTTATCAAAGCTCTCTCTAATCTGGCTCCAAGGGCTTTATAGAATGTAAATCTGGCACCTGTGACTTTTGCAGCCGTGGCAAAATCAAGAATGCCGAGGTCTTCGCCAATGGTCCAGTGAGGCTTAGGCTCATATTCAAACTTTGTTGGCTCCCCCCATTTTCTGATTTCAACATTATCAGCATCTGTTGCTCCATCAGGAGTACTGTCATTTGGCATATTTGGGATAGCAAGCAATAGATTACTAAGCTCTTCGTCTATCTCTCTTACCTTATCATCATCCTCTTTTATCTTTTCAGAAACTGTCCTCATCTCTAATATAAGATTCTCTGCATTCTCCTTAGCCTTTTTTAGTTTTGCTACTTCTTCTGACACCTTATTTTTTTTGGCTTTGAGCTCTTCTACATCAATTAATATTTTTCTTCTCTTTTCATCTAATGCTATTATTCCATCAATATTATAGCTATTTTTTCTTCTGCCAAGCTTTCTTCTCACCTCTTCAGGATTTGTCCTAATCTCTCTGATATCTAACATATTCTTTTCCTCCTTTCATTTTTACAAAAATAAAAAACCTCTCATCCTAGTTAAGGGACGAAAGGTTCCGTGTTGCCACCCAAATTATAAATCATCTTTGCGAAGCAAAGTTAATCTATCTTCATTCACATAACGGCTATGCCGGTACTGCTCATCGCAGACTGCTCAGGGATGGATGATAAAAGTATGTAACCGGCTTACACCAGCCGCCGGATCTCTAAATACAAATTCTTCTAATTTTTCCCATCATTGCATATTCATATATCATTTTCATATATTCTACTCTCTCTTATTTTACCTGTCAAGGGGTGTTTTTATACATGGCTGTCTTTGGCAGATGTATTCAGCTATGACTTCATCCAACTCTTGGCTTGCTTCCAGTACTTTATTGTAATCCGCCTTTTCTGTTATTAATAAATGCAGCCTTTCTCTAAGCTTGATTATTTCTTCTTCCAGCATACTTATAACACTCCAATTTGCAATTTTTATATATGCAATTTAATGACAGAACTTATTCACGAATTTATACTTATCTACATTGCCGTAAGTCTTTAATCATTATTTTACATCACAAGCACGCTAGTTGCAAATTAAATTTATATGCAAACAGCCTATTTATTCAAATAGACATTATATATAGAGTTATGTTAAGGAGTGGGTACAAAATGGAAGATAAAATAAAGTATGTTGATAATAAAGACATTGGTTCCAGAATTCGCATAGAAAGAGAAGGACTTAGGCTAACAAGAGAAAGCTTTGCAGAAATAGTTGATTTCTCTCCACTATATATTGGGCAATTGGAGCGTGGAGAAAGGCAAATGAGTCTTTCCGCATTGATTAAAATATCTTGCGCACTCCATGTTACAACAGATTATTTAATATACGGAAATACGTCTGAATCTAAAGGTAAAGACTTAGCCAGTGAGGAATCTTCCTGTTATTATCCAAAAGATAATGATATGACCCAAAATGAGCAAGATGAGCGGACAAAAAGCAAAAATGATTTATATAATCTTTTAGACAGATGCACGAAAAAGGAATTAGCATTAATAGAGAATATGGTCAAACTAGTGCTTCCATATATAAAATAATAATAATAATAAAAACACTTGGGAAGCTTTCCAAGTGTTTTTACTTAATAAAGCGTTACCCTATGAATTGGTGAGGAGCTTGGATTTGCCAAACTACACCGTCAAATTATTGATCCATTTTTTTGATAAAACCCTAGGTACTGAAACAAATATTTTTAAGACCTCTTCCAGGGACACCAGCGCATATACGTAATATATGGGCAGTTTGAAGTATAGTGCTCCCAAAAAAGCTAGAGGCACACCTACAAGCCATACTCCTGCGATATCTAGAAACATGCAAAACTTCGTATCTCCGCCGCTTCTTAAAATTCCTACTACAATGATGTAATTACAAGTTTTCATTAAAAGAAAAATTACAAATACGATTAAATTGTTATAGGAATAAGTCCTCACAATGTCAGAAACATGAAAAGGCAGCAAAATCCAGTGAGCTGTCAGCAAAATAATTGCCCCCATGAAAGCACTTATCGAAATTCCCATTATTAAAAATCTTTTTGCATATTCGTAGGCCATATTCTTATCATTCTCACCTATTTTATTTCCAATCATTACAGCACATGAATTGCCTATTCCCATCAGGAATACCCAAGCGATTCTTTCTATCGTTCCTGATATATTCGTCGATGCAAAGGCTTCCGTGCCCATCCTGGCATATGCGATTGCATATAATGTCATTCCCAGACCCCACATAGTT
>JAUQXG010000326.1 GCA_030834765.1 Lutispora sp. | reverse complement strand
TAGTGATGTGATTTATATGGATTTATTGAAAACAGAGTGGATGGAGATAAAAGACATGATTCAAATAGAGGGGCTATAGATATGTTAATTAAGGAATTGAATCATTTAGACAATAATTTAATAAAAGAGATACAGGAGCTAGAGTTAATATGCAAAGATTTTGATGGGTTAAATGGAACCATATTTCTGGATACAACCTTCAATTTTAATAAGGACATTAAAAGTAACATGAGGTGATTAAGATGAATGATGAAATAGTAATTCGTGCAATGAAAGAGGCAGATTTAGAAGAAGCCCTTAGATTATGGAAAATATCTTTTAATGCAGGGTTTTCAATAAATTTTGATACTGAAGAAGTTCTAGTAAAATACCTAAATAGAAATCCAGAATTAAGTTCAGTAGCATGTACAAAAGGTGGGAAAATAGTTGGGGCCTTAATGTGTGGGCATGATGGTAGAAGAGGGTCCATTTATCATATAGCAGTTTATGATGAATATAAAAATAAAGGGATAGGAAGAAGGATGGAACAGCGTTCCTTAGTAGAACTAAAAAAAGTTGGGATTACTTCAGGATTTCTATTTATTAATATCAATAACCCTGGCTCAGAAGAATTTTGGAATTCTATTGGGTGGACTGTGATTCCAGAGATAAAATACTTATATAAGGAGTTTTAGTTTAGGGTACATTCGTAGTTAAATACGTCTTGACTTATTTGGTTTTTGGGGAGGTAAAAGTTAATATGTCAAAAAAATTAAGTTTAATTATTTTTTTGTTTATACCAACAATCATCGGATATTTGTACAATATTTTATTTACACCTGCATTGGCAAGTTTCTTATTGTATATTTTACCGATTTTTATGTTCTCCTTATGGTTTTGGGTTGGAGGAAGGTTTGCTCAAATGAACATAAAGGCGTTTCCTTCTATTTTAATTGGTAACTCAATAGGAATTGTATCTCTAATTGTGTATTTGTGGCAATTCAGTTTGGTATCTGAAGGTCACAGAAATTTAACTTTAGCAGGATTATCACAAGCGTTTAGTGCTTCTACAGGGATGTATATAGTAAGACTTGCAATTTTAATTCAACCTGAAAAAAATTTTGTTGGTCATTCAACTAACACAATTATACAAATATTAGGACTGATACTCATGATAATTGTTTTTATAATTGGCTATTATTTTAATAAAAGAAAAGTAAGATTATAAGTATAATTTTACTTTAATGTAGTTCATAGTTTTCTTGTTTTATGACATATAAGAATTAAATTGCAAAGCATGATGAGGATATTATCTATTTATAATACAAAAATAAAACTCTAACTTCTTTAATTGGAGAGGATGAATAGTAAGATGGACAATGATGTTCTTTGGCATATAGAAAAACAGATTGATAGAACAATAGATAATTTAAGAAAGCATAACATGGGAGGCTTCTTTGTTAAAGACGATATAGAACTAATAGAACTTTTAAAAGAACTTATTATTGACAATTCTGTAGTAGGTGTTGGTGACTCCATGACTCTCTTTGAAACGGGCGTTATAGACTTTCTTCGTAAAGGAAACTATACTTTTTTGGATAAATATAGCGAAGGCATCACAAGTGAAGAAAGAAAACAAATATACATACAAAACTTTTCTGCTGATACTTTCATATGTAGTACAAATGCCTTAACTGAAAATGGAGAACTTTATAATATTGATGGTAATGGAAGTAGAGTTGCACCGATGATTTATGGTCCTAAACAAGTTATTCTAGTAACTGGAATAAATAAGATTGTTAAGGATATAGAACAAGCAGAAAAAAGAGTTAGAAATTATTCTGCTCCAATTGATGCAAAAAGATTAAATAAAAATACCCCATGTACTACTTTGGGGTATTGTATAGACTGTAAAAATCCTAATAGAATATGCAATGCTTTTACAATTATCAGGGGACAATTTATTAAAGACAGGATAAAGGTAATTATCGTAGGGAAACAGTTAGGGTACTAATGTTTTATTATTTAATGTTTATATATTGGGTATCTAGAATGGAGGATGAATATGGATTTATCAAATATTCAAGATAGAATAAATAAATTTACTACAGATAAGGGTATCAATTCAAGTGTCCCTGTTAGGATAATTGACTTGGCATCGGAAGTAGGAGAGTTATCGAAAGAGGTTTTGAAAGGAACTAATTATGGTAATGAGCAATTTAGAAAAACTGAAGAATGGGAAAGTGAAATTGGAGATGTACTATTTTCGCTCATTTGCATAGCAAATGAAGCTGACACTAATTTAGAAGAGTGTCTAAATTATGTACTCAATAAATATGAGAGAAGATTTGACAATAAAGGTGATTTAGGTTCAGGACAGTAAATTTCGTTATATTCATATATGATATAACCGTAGTATTTTGAGACTAAATAAATGATTTACGAGGAGAAAATAAGCATGTTAGATAGTACTGGCTTTGATTTGTGGGCAAATGATTATGACAAGAGCGTAAATCTCAGTGAAGAAAATAATGAATATCCATTCGCGGGCTATAAAGATGTATTAAATTATGTTTATAATCAAATTAGAGAAAAAAACAAGACAAATGTTTTAGATATTGGGTTTGGAACGGGCATTCTAACGACTCAACTATATAATAATGGCTATAGTATTACGGGTATAGATTTCTCAAATAACATGATAGAAATCGCAAGGATGAAAATGCCACAAGCAACACTAATAAATTGGGATTTCTCTAATAGCTTGCCAAAGGAAATTGGGGAAAATAATTTCGATTTCATAATTAGTACATATGCAATTCATCACTTAACAAATGAAGAAAAAATTAATTTTATTAGATTGCTTTCTCCTTTATTAACTAAAACAGGCAAAATAATTTTTGGCGATGTATCTTTTAAAACAAGAGAGGAGTTAGAAAGATGCAGAGAAAGATTTAACGAATATTGGGACAAGGATGAAGTTTATTTTATAGCAGAAGAAATGAGTAGAAACTTGAATGATGAATATTTTTGTGAGTATATCAAAATATCTTATTGTGCTGGAGTCTTGACTATTACGAATCGATAAAGTTAGTGAGTTAGCATAATTCTTATAATATACATCAGAAAATTAATGTCTATCGACTTGGAGGTGGATTATGTCAGGTTTTGATATTTTAAAAGATATACCTAGGTATTCTAATTGGTCAAAAATTGAACCAGTGCTTAAAGGCTGGTCAGATGATAAGAAATTTTACATTGAAGATAACAAGGGAGAAAAATTTTTGCTGCGAGTCTCAGATTTCTCTACATATGATGCAAAACGCCTTGAATACGACTACATCAATAGGATTTCAATCTTAGGAATACCGATGCCTAAACCTGTTGAATTCGGCATTTGCTCAAATGGTCAAAGTGTTTATTCATTGCTCACATGGGTAAATGGTGAAGATGCCGAGTTAGCATTACCTAAATATAATGAAAATGAGCAATATCAACTTGGTATAAAAGCAGGAAAGATATTGCAAAAGATACATACGATATCTGCTTCTGTGTATCAAGAAGAGTGGGGGCAACGATATAAGCGTAAGATTCATCGAAAAATTGAAGACTATCTAAAGGCTTCAATTAAATTAGAGAATGATGATGCTTTCATAAAATTTGTTGAGGAAAACATATCTTATTTGGATGACAGACCTCAGAGTATTCAGCATGGAGATTATCATGTAGGCAATCTCGTGATTTCACAGGATGGCGAAATTGGAGTAATCGACTTTAATAGAATTGATTTTGGAGATCCGTGGGAAGAATTTAATAGGTGTATTTTTTCATGGAAAGTGAGTATTCCTTTTGCAATAGGGCAGATTCATGGATATTTTGGCAATCATGTGCCTGATAAGTTTTTTAAATTAATGGCACTATATATTGCCGTAAATACAATTTCTTCAATTCCATGGGCAGTACCCTTTGGTGAAGCAGAGGTCAAATATATGCTTAGCAATGCTAAGGAAGTATTTGAGTGCTACGATGGGTTTAAGACACATATTCCTGTTTGGTATAAAGACTATGTATAGTATGTGCATAAACCATTAAGATGTATTTGTCTTAAAATCTATAACATTAATTTTATTATAAAATACGCATATAAAAGTGGAGGAAATAATGAGAATTGAATATGCAAGTAAAGTGCATTCTCAATATATATTGGAAAATGATAAACATATATCGAAGGAATTAATACAAAACAAAATACAGGAAAAAGAAATAATAATAGTGTTTGACATTGAGAATAAATATATTGGCTGGTTGAGGTATGGCTACTTCTGGGATAATACGCCATTTATGAATATGCTTTATATTCATGAAAATTATAGGCATATGGGCATTGGAAAAAAATTAGTGGAATTCTGGGAAAAGCAAATGAAAAGCAAAGGATATCATTTAGTGATGACATCCACTTTATCAAATGAAGAAGCACAACACTTTTATAGAAAATTAGGATATAGAGACTCTGGTAGCTTATTGTTGGAGAATGAACCTTTAGAAATAATTTTCACTAAAAAGATATAACTGAAAATATTATTAGATATCTTATATATTCTTTGTTAATTATGTAGGGTGTGATTACAAAAAAAGGTGGGATTTATGATGATTTATTACAAAGATAACGAAACTATAATAAGAGAGATATGTTGTGAAGATATTCTTAATTTGTTTTCATCTAGAATAGATAAAGAAATAAACTTATACGATGCAAGACCAATGCCTAATAACAGTAAAGAATTAATTGAATAGGATGTGATTTATTATAGAATCTATAAAAAATGAAGCCATTCGCATAGCTCGGTTAGCAGGAGAAAGAATCAAAGAATTGAGAGAAAAAAATCAATATCAGGAATCTTTAAAACATGGCTATGAACTTGTAACAACTGCGGATCTGATCTCCAACGATCTTATCAAAACGGAAATCTCCAAAGTGTTTCCCGACCACCGTTTCATATCTGAAGAGGACAGTGAGCAAAAAGACCTGTCGATTCAACAACCAACATGGATTATTGATCCCATCGACGGCACTGTGGGATATGCCAACGATCACTATCAAGTGGCTGTCTCCATTGCATTTGCAGTTGAAAATAAAGTTCGAGTAGGCGTGGTATACAATCCTTTTCTTGATGAAATGTTTTATGGCTCAGAGGGTTGCGGAGCTTTTCTCAATAATAAACCAATAAGAGTAAAAGACGTTCATGATTTGAAACAATGTGTAATCGGTACCGGCTTCCCACATAAAAAAGACCACATAGAAGATATTATTGAACGATTGGGAAAGATATTGCCCAACATAAGAGATATCAGAAGGCTTGGGTCTCCCGCATTAGACATATGCTGGGTGGCATGTGGAAGAATGCAGGGTTTCTATGAAGGCCAGCTGAGTCCTTGGGATGTTGCCGCTGCTAGGCTTATCGCTGTTGAAGCAGGAGCCAGAACTGGTTATTATAGCATTGCGCAGAACAGGATGATTCCAGATTGCATAAATGGAAATAGAATTATTGTATCAAGCCCTGGAATCTTTGATGTGTTTCAGAAGACTTTGACCAACAAATAGGATGGGTTAAACATAATTCTCATATTGTATTCTTTAGTAGACGAATTATCATCTGATAGCGGAAAAGGAGGCTAAAATGTGCAACCAATCATACTTACAAAACCACAGATACGCCAATTCTTACTTACATATCATCATTTAACTGATGATACAGCAATGATGAACAATAACCAGATTATTGATTATGTACATAAAGTAGGTTGTATTCAATTTGACCCACTTGAGGTAGCGGGTAGAAATGCGGACTTGGTAATACAATCTCGGTGCTTGACCTATAAAAAAGGAGATTTAGAAAGCTTTCTTTATCAAGATAGATATTTGTTTGATGTTTGGGATAAAAACATGTCTATTAGTTCAGTTGAGGACTGGCCATACTTTTCAAGATTCAGGGTTAAGCATTTCTTATGGTGCGAAAAGCATCACGAAACAGTTCAACAAATTACGGAGTATCTGTCCCACCATGAGTTTGCTAGTTCCTCTGATTTTAGCTTAGAGGAAAAGGTGGACTGGCATTATGGGCCTCAAAGACTTGCAAAAGCGGCTCTTGAATGTATGTGTTATGCGGGGCTTGCTATTGTACACCATAAAAAAGGCTCTCGTCGATATTATGGTTTATCAGAAAGATACATATCAAAAGAGCTTATTTATATGGATGATCCTAATAAAAGTGAGGAGGATTACTATAAATGGGCAGTACTTCGGCGTATCAATAGTGTTGGCATGTTATGGAATAGACAAAGTGATGCCTGGCTTGGCACCGCTGTAAGTGGTGGACTGAAAGGTCCACAGAGGAATAGTGCATTTGCTGGACTCCTAGCAGATGATAAAATAATTGAAATACAAGTTGAAGACATGAAATATCCATTATATATTGCAAAGGATAATCTGGAATTGTTAAACTCAGTTTTATCAAACCCAATTGCAAATAAAAGTGCGCGTTTTATTGCACCGTTAGATAATATGTTATGGGATAGAAAGCTCATAGCCCAGCTATTTGACTTTGAATATAAATGGGAGGTTTATACTCCAGCGGTAGAAAGAAAATATGGCTATTATGTTTTACCTGTACTTTATAATGATGGCTTTATAGGCAGAATTGAAATGGAAACGGACAAAAAATCTCACACGCTTATTGTAAAAGGCTTTTGGTGGGAAAAAAATATAAAACCTTTAGCTAAATATCGAAGTAGCATTATGAAAAGTTTAAATAAATTTGCAAAGTACAATCGTTGCGAGAATATTACCCTGAGGTGTGAAATTTAAAAAATGCATATCATAATTTTAGATGTAAGTTAAAGGAGAAAATGATGAAAATTAAAATATTACATACCAATGATATTCACAGCAGGTTTGAAAACTTTGCTAAGGTAACAAGTAAGGTCAAAGAGCTTAGAAATGAGAATACCTTAGTTTTAGATGCTGGAGATTTTAATGATTTCATGAGATTAGAGCTTCAAGGCACAAATGGGAAGGCAGGCTGCAGTCTATTAAATATTGCTGGGTATGATGGGATTGCCATCGGAAATAATGAAGGTTTCGAGGGTGTGGAGATTCTTGAATCCATGACTTCCACAGAGCTAATTCCATTTCTCTCATGTAATATATATAGAATGGATATGACTTCAATCAAAGGAGTAAAAAGAAGCATTATTATTGATAGAGGTGGATTGAAATATCTTATTATAGGAGCAACGCCTCCGTTTAATAATTTTTTTTCACTACTAGGTATGTATGCCTCTAATCCTATTGAGGAAATAAAAAGAGAAATGGAAGAAAATAAGAGTAAATATGATATATGTATACTTCTAAGCCACTCTGGGATGGGCGTGGATTTAGAAATGGCAGAAAAAATAAATGGTATTGACATAATAATAGGGGGACACAGCCATACTCTTATGGATAAAGCTAAAGTAGTAAATGGGACAATCATTCATCAGTCTGGAAACTATGGAGAGCATCTTGGAATTCTTGATATTGAGTTTGATGATGGAAGAATAGTGGACTTTAGTAGTGAAAATATAAGAGTTGAAGATATACCTGCAGATAATGACATTACTGAAGAACTCTCAAAACAGAAACAAATTGCAATTGAGGTGTTAAGCCAGCCACTTTATAAAGTAGACCATCATATATGGCATGATGTTGTCGAGGAAAACCCAATTACCAATCTTTTGGCAGATGCCTTAAAGGATGTAATACCTTGTGATTTTAGCATAATTAACAGCGGAATTATAAGCGGAGGGGTAAAGAAAGGAGATGTTTCAAATAAAAAGCTGCTTGAGATAAGTCCTTCGCCATTAAATCCAACCTATATGGAGATTAAGGGGAAATATATAAAAGAAGCATTGCGATTGTCCCTTGAAGCTGATGTGTGTTTGCAGGATGGAAAAGGTTCGGGCTTTAGGGGAAGGTATCTTGGAAGACTGCATATGTCTGGTGCGATGATTGAACATGATGGAAAGGATATTTTAAGAGTAAAGCTGGAAAACGGTGAGCTTGAAGATGAAAGAATATATAGAGTTTCTACATCTGATTATCTGCAAAGAGGTACAGGCTATCCCAGCCTAGCAAATAATATGAATGAAAAATATAACCCGGAATATACAAGAGATGTGTTAAGAGAGTATTTAAACGAGAAAGACTTTTTAAAAAGGTGCTTTATAGACAGATGGATTAGCATTGATAAATAGCCCTAGGGAATGAAACTCTAGTTGTTCGGCTTTATATCTAGAAAATATGGGAGGATTTACAGTGATGAGAAAACATATGATTCTTCTAAGTTTATTCGTATTTACTTCTTTAGTTTTTTCTATAGGTTGCCAAAGGAATGTAGATACTGCTGTGCCATATGAAACATTGGAAGAGAATGGGGAAGAGGCTAAAATGTCAGAGGTAGCATGGGAACTTGGAATTACTGCGAAAAACTATCCACGTATTGACGGCTCAACCTCAACGCTGCCCCTTGTTCAGCAAATTTATAAAGCTATGTTTACCTCACAAGATAATTCTTGGATAAATTTGCCCCAGTCAGCATCAAAGACAGTGCCTTCCTATGAAAAGCTAATTAAAAATGAAGCAGATATGATACTTGTTCCTTATGCCTCACAAGATGTATTAGAAAGAGCTGAAAATGCAGGTGTAGAGCTTGAGTTTTCTCCTATTTCATTAGAAGCTTTAATATTTATTACAAGCATCGATAATTCTACCCAAAATATTACTGAAGAACAAGTCAGAAAAATATATATTGATTATGGCATCAATAACTGGAGGGAGTTGGGTGGTCCGGATAAAGAGCTGGTTCCAATGTGTAGGAATGCGGATAGTGGAAGTCAATCACAGCTCGATAATCTAGTGCTTAAAGGAGAGTCTATGCATAGAAAAATTAAGAATAATTATGTTGAACTTACCATGGATGGACTTTTAGAACAAGTAGCATTTTATCATAATGTAAATAAGAAAGATTGTTTTGGATTAGGGTATACCTTATATTATTACTTGCAAAATATTAGCGAAGTAACAGGCATTGACAACAGATTGAAAGTTCTTGACTATGAAGGTATTTCTGCAACTCCTGAAACAATAGCAGATGGAAGCTACCCGTTATCATCAAGCTACTATGCAGTAATACGAAAAGATTTACCTAAAGAACATTCTGCCCGTGCCCTAATAAAATGGCTTTACAGCGAAGCTGCCAATGATTGTATTTCTCGAAGCGGATTGACACCCATAAAGCATTAAAAACAATCTGTAAAGCTTTAGAGTTTTAGCGGAGGAATGATAGAGTATTAAAATCACGTATTTTCTTGATTATCTATTTGAGAGCTATGAAGACAAGCATGGCAGCCAGGGTGGGAATATATTATAGATAAAAAATATAAAAGTATAAAGCCATAGCAATATAGCAAAGAAAGTCGAGATTAATAATCGGAATGTTTTTTATGATAGCAGGAAATTGATATTTGTGTGCACAAAAAATTTAAGAAAGAAGGAATATGAAAATGAGTAGTTATAGATTGTTAGTCAGTACAACACCAGAGAATGTTTCATCATTATTGATGAAAAGTG
>JAUQXG010000325.1 GCA_030834765.1 Lutispora sp. | reverse complement strand
GGCGACCAAAAATATTTAGAAGATATGGCTCGCTTGTTCCCGGATGTCCGTACCATGAATATGCCTGGAGTAAATATCGCTCCATGGAATGATGCAAAATTTAAAATCAAACTAAAAAGAGGAAATCTATATATTGATGATGACCGTTTGATAGCATATCATTATTGTGGTTTTCGGGTTTGCAGCAAAAATTCATGCATTTTTATGTTTGGTAATAAGCTTATACCAAGCCTTCATAACCCCTATATGAAAGCTATAAAAAATGCTATCCATCAAGTACAAATCATCAACCCAGCCTTTGATGGGTCTTTTTCACAAGAATGGGACAGGAAGAAGCTTCAAACATTTAGTTTGGAATGAAATAAATGATATGATAAATAATTTACATGGAGGGCGGTATAAGAGCTTATGCAAAATGTGTTTTGTGTCATTCTAAGTAAATATCGATTATATCAAGGGATTACCCTTTATCATTCTCTGTATCACAATTATACGAATTTCAAGATGTTCATACTATGTGTTGATGATGAAACATATCAGATATGTCAAGAATTGCACTTGGAGCATGTCATCCTGTTACAGCCACAAGCACTGAACGATGAAAGGCTTATAGCCGTGCAGCAAAGCAGAAAACTTAATGAATATTGCTGGACCTTAAAACCCTTCTTTATAGAATATGTTTTAAGGAAATATGACTTTGTCCATCATGCTGTTTATATAGATGCTGATATTTATTTTTTTGATAATCCCTCTCCTATTTGGGAAAATCAAAGGAATTATTGTGTTTTATTATCCAAGCATGATTATGTGAAAAACAATAGCTTGACTGAGCTGAAATGTGGAAAATATAATTCAGGGCTTATTGTTTTCAGAAGGTGTGAAACGAGCTTGGATATTCTTAAATGGTGGGGGCAAAGGTGTATAGAATGGTGCGGAAGCAGTGTACTGCCAGGAAGGTTTGGAGATCAAAAATATCTGGAGCAACTGCCCTATTTATTTGAAGGCGTATCCGAAATCACAGCTCCAGGTGTTAATATAGCCCCATGGAATGAAAAAAAATATAAATTTCATACACGAAAACAAAAAATATTGGTTAATAATAGCAAGCTTATTTGCTATCACTTCTGTGGCCTAAGGCTAATAAATAAAAATAGCTTCTCCCTATTAATGGGCAATCAAAATGCTATGATTCATTCACCTTATACTATAGCCATACAACATTCCATATCCTTAATAGAACAGGTATATCCAGCGTTTGATGGCTACTTTGCAGAAAATAATCTTCAGAATAGATCTAAAATATATAGGATAACCAAATAATAAAGATAATTTATACCTGTACAATAAGACTATATTAAATTGAAGAAAAACAGACTCTCTCTGTTATAAATTATGGGAGTCTGTTTTTATGTATATGTAGTATCCGTTTAAATATAATATTAAAAAATAGACACTCCAAGTAAATTTACTTAGAATGTCTATTTTAGACAACCTACTTATTCAATCGTAAACCCTGCGCTTGCATAGCCTACTACCGTATTAATCAGTGTTATACCTGCTGCTGTAGCAGAGAATACTAACAGCAAACGATCTTCTGCAGTAACAGGTATTGCTAATCCAGTAGTTATCCCATTGCTGATTGTACCAAGGGCAAGTATCCCAGTAAGAGGTGGTGCCAATGTGACAATCGCCCCTGGAATTGCCGTAAATGTATTATCTGGTGTAGTAGAGCTAAATAATTGTGCAGTAATGGTTACAGTAGTTCCTGCAAGGGCTAAAGCTGCAGTAGTACTAAAGTATGCGGCTATAGATGTTATGGTTCCATCACGAGGTACTGAAAAAGCATAGTTTATAATTGGGCCTAAAGCTGTACCAGTAAGATCTATCGTGCCGCCTACAGGAGTAATACCCGTTGCTGAACTTCCAAATCCTACAAGACTTGTTGTTCCAACTAATCCTCCTGCAATAGTAGTCAGTTCAACTGGTCCGCCAGATGCAAATGGTATGATGGCACCCGTTCCTGTTGCGCCCGTTGCTCCTGTTGCTCCTGTTGCCCCTGTGTCTCCTGTTGCTCCTGTTGCTCCTGTTGCTCCTGTGTCTCCTGTAGCTCCCGTTGCTCCTGTGTCTCCTGTAGCTCCCGTTGCCCCTGTGTCTCCTGTTGCTCCCGTTGCTCCTGTTGCTCCTGTGTCTCCTGTTGCTCCCGTTGCTCCTGTGTCTCCTGTGTCTCCTGTTGCTCCCGTTGCTCCTGTGTCTCCTGTTGCTCCTGTGTCACCCGTTGCTCCGGTTGCTCCTGTTGCTCCCGTTGCTCCTGTTGCTCCTGTATCGCCTGTTGCTCCTGTTGCTCCTATGTCACCTGTAGCACCTGTTGCACCTGTGTCACCTGTTGCTCCTGTTGCTCCTGTGTCTCCTGTTGCT
>JAUQXG010000324.1 GCA_030834765.1 Lutispora sp. | reverse complement strand
GTTTACTCTTGGCATCACATTAATAATCAACGCATCTTCATAAATCGTATCCATTGAAATGGCATATTTTCCATTGACGACAATTTCACCTGGTTTTACTGCGGTCAACAACCCACTTTGGGTCATGGTTGCCACTCCTTCAGTATCATATAGCAGCCAGTTTACCTTATCTGATTCCAATAATACATTTTTGTTGTCTTTCATCACACCATGGAGTCTCATCTGTATACTGTCCCCTACTCTCAGTTGCTCTGTTGAAGGTATGATCTGTACTTTTACCACATTACCTATATCTGAATTCAAAACCTCTGCAGAATATTCTGCTCTGTTGCCCGCAATATCTACTGATACAATCGTAATAGTTTCCCTTTGTATCTTGGAAAGAATATATTCTTCATTAAAACTACCATCTTCTGCAACGATCATCTGTGTTCCATTCACATAAACCATGCTGCCTGATGTCGTCTTTCCAGATACTAATACGCTTCCTCCTTGGATCATATCCCCACTATTTGGACTTTGTACCATCAAATCTGGTGCTTTGTCATCATAATAGAAATCGTACACTTTTACAGTTTTATCTCCATTTCCTGCCACTGCCTCAATTTCTATCATATTGCTGCCGCTATTAAGCTCCAACTGCAAACTATAATCTTTTTTCTTTGCCTCATCAACCTTGTCACCATTCATATAAAATATTACATCTGCCGACATGTCTGACTGATAATTGCAATTGATATTTTGGGTATTTGTGTATCGTATGTCATTATCATTTTGGTCTTTTTTTATATTGATATTACCATGTTCAGAAGTAAATCCAACTATAAATTTAGGAGGTTCAGGGGCTGGAAGGTATATTTCCCCTGAATAAGAAGGTTTGCTGATATGCTCTATCTCCTTTGCCTCCAGATCCCCCACCAATGTTTTACTAATTGCATATAATGCGAACCTATATGTCCTATCAGGAAGCCAGCCGTATTCGTTGCCATCAGCATCAAACAACGTCCCACCAATAATAGTATTCGTTTTATCTCCATCTACACTTATCATCGCCTCAACAGTCTTGTCTATTTGTCCCTCCTTATCTACTGCATTTATACGGTATTCATCTACACCAGTCTCCCCGTCCCATTGCGCCTTCATCATACCGTTTCCTGTCGTTATCACTTTGAAATTTGTAGCAATCTTTGGAGCTGCAGCATCAACTATCTCAAAGACTTTCGAATACATATCATCAAAGCCAGTGCCGTCCCTTTCTACCTCTGCACGAATTTTATAGTTTCCTGTAGTAGTCTCTACAGATATATCGCACTCATAGGCTCCCAAAGCTCCGTCTAAATCCTTCCCAATTTCTATTGACTCTGAGGCCCCATCTTCTTTTATAAGGTACAATGAAACCTTGCTTCCTTCAGTTTTGTTGAGCTCCCAATCTGCCTTAATTTTACCCTCTTCCTGCTTTACAGAAAGTGATTTAAAAACAGCCGGTTCCTTGGCATTATATAGTGTCATGGTTATAAGCTTATCAGATTTTATAGTCCATTTACCCAATTTGGGTGAAACAATTGTTATGAACAACCGCTTTTCTTCTACCTTAGAACTAGACTTATCTGCAGATATAATATGATTTCTGTAGTTGGCATTTTCTGCGCCTGTCTCCTCATCAATCAAAATATATGAGCTTCCATCTGGATCTGTTACTTCTATTTCAGGTTTAGTAGAAGAATCATACTTCATTTCTATTATAGCTGATTCAACACTCTCGCCTATTTCTACCTTATAATCGTATGAAGAAGTGCCTAGTGCCAGAGTTTTTATTATATCGTCAGAATAGGCTACATTATAGGAATATCCAATATCCTTCACCCTCTCAATATTCGCACCATATGTGACAACCACATCCCTGCCTTGGTCATCCTTGGTATTGACTGTATATATCCCTTTCTCGCCTGTATAGTCGAGGGAAGCCACATCAAAATCAAAATCATTGTCAAGCCACTTATATTTTATACCAACTCCTACACCCATAAACTTGATGCTTCCTTCAATTTTACTGGTGGATAATCCGGCCTTAAAGGATGAAATAGTTTTTCCTCCTACAAACCAGACATAGTCTGGAATATTCACTTTTGCACTGATGGAGCCCTTTATCTCATTCCTGCTTATGCCAAAATATGCCTGCATTATCAAAATGTCAAGTATATCAACATCCGCCTGAATATATCCGCCACTCAAATCGAAGTGACCAACAATATCACCTACATCTATGAAATATATATACCCATCTCCTTTCAGGTCAATACCATTGCTGCTTAATAACGCTTCAATATCCCTCAGTCCTACCATCGTATATCCCTTTATTCTTGCATGATAGGTGGGTAAATCTACAATATCTGCTCTTGCTGCGATGCTAGAACCGATAGGCAAGATACCATATCGCAAAGAATCAAACAGGGACCTCAATCCATATATGCCCCCGCCAATACTTTCAAAAGCCAGCCCCGTGCTCCCTATTGGCTCAGGTATCAATCCATACTTATTCTCAAATTCAAAATAATCAGGATACAGATTCTTGTCAAAGGCCATTTTTGTATTTATATCCCGAAGCCTAAGCTTTAGATTCTCTGCTTTGCTCTTGAAGCCGTAAGCTCCTTTTGTGGTATTTATGAAAAAGGTAACCTGTGTCGTTGGCTTACTCAGATAATCTTTAGACTGAAAGTCTCCCAGCTTCCAGCGAGGGAATGGAATGCTGAATTCTGTATTAATATCGATTTTCTTGCTGGTTATACTCATATCCTTTAAATCTGATTCTATAAAACCTGTACCAACGCTGGCAAGAAAGTCGAAATATTTGTTTTCAAGCTGCAGTATCCCATCAATCTTTACTTCTCCGTTGTTTTGAATTTTTATTTCTTTTACTAAAATCGGGAAATAACCCACATACATCGTGCTGATACCATTAATATAGCCCTCTTCGTCCTTTATAATAGCTGTTGCCGAATCTATATAAAAACGCCCTTTTTTCAAAGTTATCTCCATACTTTTGCCTAATAACATGGACTGCATGTATAGCTCTCCATTACCTTTCACTATAAAGCTATCTCCACTTTTATACACAGACAATATATCGTCATAGCCTTTGTAATATATGTCATTATTTATGGCTACGGTATCCCCATAAACGTCAAATCTACCTTCAGAAACACTTTTCACTTTTCCCCTTATAATAAGTATTGCTCTGCTTTTATCTTCGGCACTAAGCTGTGATTCATTTTCAAAAAGTTGGGTGCTATGCTCTTTTATTACCAGTATTCCATAATTTCTGGATTTATACTTTTCTTCCGATGTCACCCTTACCTCCTGATGCAAGCTATAATCTAGCATATCGTTTTGGTGGTTTATCACAAGCTTATATGTGCCTATTTCCAAACCTTTCGGAACTTTTATACGGATTTGATTGTCATTTATTATCGTTATATCCGAATCCTTAGGATAATAAGTATTACTCCTTGATGTATTTACGAAACTCATTTCATAGCTCGTTTTATCCTTCAGCTTGTCGAATCCATAGCCAATAATCTGTATTGCATTATCTTCATCATTGTAATAAAGGTTTCTCGGTGCTATATTCGTATAACCGATATCAAAATCATTATTCTCAAAACCTGGTATAATAATAAACTTCTTTATATTCTTTACCTCCTTGCCCAAAGAGGTGATACGCACCATATACTCTAATACCTTCAGCTTCTGAGTATTTACTGCTTTTACCTTCCAGGTCGCTGTCTGCTTGAGATTGACAGGTACTCTATAGAAATACTTACTGCCTTCCTGTCCCTCAGCCAGTTCTAGGCCTTCTGGGAGAACCAGTTCAGCAGTGATGCCCGCCAGCTCTGTCGCATCTTTCAGACTGTTATCCAGCTCCATCATAATATCAAAGGGGTTGTCTTTATATCTGTCTCCTTCAATACTTAGCTTAGCGGGAGCTAATACATTCAAGTTAAAAGTGCTTCCATCCGTACTTTGTTTTATGTTTCCCAATCCATAGTAAGTTTCAACCTGAATGTCTTTGCCCGGTTCCAGGGTCTTTGGCTCCCAATAAAGTGCCACTGCCGAGTCTGCACTTTTATAATCATTCAGTGAAGAACCTATATTTCTTTCCGAGTTCGTTGAATAATCCCATTTTGTAGCGGACAATGCATTCCAATGTGCGATAGTCATCTTGTCTGGCTCTGTATTACCCCAGCCTTTCATAAAACCATAAGCTACAACCTTTGGATTGTCTGCAGAATCAGTACATCTCCAATATACAGGAATACTCTCTCCCATAGCTTCCGTCTCAGAGGTAATGTCTTTTTCCCCATTAAGAGAAATCAATGAACCATCGTTGCTTCCAAGCATTGTATCCAATAGTACCCTTGTTCCGACCATCCTGCTTTTGCTTCCGGTATTCATTATGGAATAGCTTATTTTAACATTTCCCACATCACTGCTATTTATATTATCCGTCAGCTCCAGCTTTTGCGTTACTTCAATATCCCCTACCTTCCATTTGGAGATGCTTACCATTCCTTCTTTTTTTGGAGCTTCTATAAATCCTCCATTTATTGATATCCCATTATATGAATTTCCATATATATAATCCTTCCCGTCAATCCTGAAAGTAGTAAAGGTGGTTTCAGGATTTTCTTTTGAGAAAAGCAAAGGTACATTCTCATCCTCTTGCCTGTCGGGAGATCCTTCTACTGTTTTGATTGCAAATCTCCCATCTTCCTTATTCACTAAAAGTTCAATTATATTGTTTTTAATGGAAAACGGGCCTGATAGTTCCGCTCCGCTTACCTCTAAGACAAAGTTGCTGAAAAGACTCAAAACCCAAATAGAAAGCAGCAAAGCAGCTTTTAATCTTTTATTCATTATCCCACCCCCTTCTACTCATTTATATATACCTGAATGCTCTTTGTCTTCCTCTCCTTATCCTGTATAAAGAAGGTATACCATTTGCCACTTTCAAGCCATGCAGTCCCTCCCGTGATGATCTTATTTCCTTCGCCCTTAAAATAAGCTTGAGTCCTTTTATCTTCCGCCCACTTCATGACATAACTTCCTTCATTGCCAATACCACTTATCGTAACATTCTTGCTATTCAAGACTACCAGGTCTCCATCTACCACCTTGCCGTTGAGAACAAGCACAATTTCATCAAGTCCTATTACCTTTACAGTTCTGGTATTCTCACTGATATTTCCTACTGCATCAGATACCTTATATCTCAGAATATATAAACCAGGTACTTCGATATTTACGCTTCCCTCTACGACAACCTTGCTTGTCATATCTCCATCCTTATTATCAACAGCACTATATTCTGGTTCTAAGTAGGCTTCATTCTGCATAATGCTTATATAGGTATCCCCTTTTAAGTTTATCTGTGGCTTTTCTGCATCGATGTTCCCTACCTGTGCCCTTATGCTCACTTCGTTCCCCGCCTTGTCCGCGACTCTGAAGACAAACTCTCCATTTGTATAAAAGGTTCGCTTTGTTGCCCCTCCGTTATTCAAAATGATCGCATCTTCTTCCGTCTTTAGCGTAACCACTATGGGTTTGTTGGTCATTGTTATACTGCTATACTCCAAAGAAATCTCAGGAGGAGTCTTATCTATCCAATTGACAGTTGCTGTCTTCGATGCTTTATTTCCAGCTATATCCTCAAATTCAAATGTGAACTCACCATTTTGAGTAAAGACATACTCCATTCTGCCGCTATTATTTAGAATCCTTCCAGGTTCATTGAGAATCAATACAGCTTTAACATCTTGATTAGTAGCACTGCCTGGAGTGTACCTAATTGTGCCTATGGGTATTTCCTTATCAATGTAATTTACTATATATTGTTTTACTGTCACATTTCCAGCAGTGTCATAAACTTTTACCTCTATTGGCTGATTATTCGTGCATATATATGTAAATTTCCCTTCAGGGGTGATTCCCATTGCTTCTCCATTTAGCATTATTTTAGATATTCCTTTGTTGTCACTGTAACTTACTGTAATAGTAACATCCTGATTGGTGACCTTTACTATGTCTGCAAGGATTTGAAGCTTTGGAGCCTCCTTATCTATGCTACTAACCTTTGCTGTCGCAAATCCTCTATTTTTATTGCCGTCCTCATAGATAAATGTATACTCTCCATCTTGCTCTAAGATATAGGTACTGCTGCCTTCATTATTAACAATTTTATAAGGACCGCCTGCTTCATTCAGAACTAATTTTGCCGTCACACTTTTGTTTATCAAGTTTATATTAGGATCATCTACCTTGACTCCTTCAATATAGTATTCTATGATTGCTGATAAAACGCTGTCAGACAAACTGTTTACCTGGGCAGTAATAGAACCTTTATTGCCGGCTTTATCAGCATAATCGAAAGTAAATGCTCCATTTTCTACGAACTCAAAGGTATTCAATCCATTATTATTTAGAATATCTACTTCCTCCGTTTCTTCTGGAAAGTATACCTCTGCAAATACTGTATTCCCTTTGGACTCATCTGTAGAATATCTAATTTTCGCTGACGGTATTGACTTGTCAATACCGGAAACGGTAACCGTCTTATGCCCGACATTGCCGGCTTCATCTGTAAAGTTAAAGGTGAAAGTTCCATTTTCCTCAAAGACATATTCAGACTTTCCGTCATTATTTTCCATTGTGATGCCCTTCCCCTTGTCGTCGTAAGTCAGCAGAGTGGCAATAACATTCTGATTTGTGAGCTCTACTGTATTCATATATATATCCGCCTCTGGGGAAACCCTGTCAATATTGTAAACGCTCCCGGTAACTGCTCTTATTTCACCTACTTCTGTTCCGGACAATACTCTTATTGATACCGGCCAGTCGCCATTATTCGTAAAGCTATATTCATATGGTTCATATACCTCCTCAGCAACTGTGGGGCTTGTTATGATTGCTAGGTCTGAAAAGGCTCTAAATTCAACATTGATATCCTTATTTGTCAGTTTTCCTGAATCACTATAAATAATATCAATATATTGTTCAGCATTGGTAATGCTATCTACCACAGCGGTGGCTGTTGCAGAATTTCCTGCCTTATCCTCAAACTCAAAGGTGAAATTACCGTCCTTATAAAATACATGCCTGAAGCTACCTTCATTATTTGTCACCTTTACTGGCTCATCAACAGCTAGATAGACAGTAACTGGTGCTGTATCTGAATAGCTGTATAGA
>JAUQXG010000323.1 GCA_030834765.1 Lutispora sp. | reverse complement strand
CCATGTAGACTACGTGGTTGATAGGTTGGAGGTGGAAGTGCAGTAATGCATGTAGCTGACCAATACTAATAGGTCGAGGGCTTGATCAATTTTGATTTGATAATTAAACTTAACCATTCACATTATGCAGTTTTGAAGGTATATAAATACTTTCAAAAACATTGTTGCTTCATAGCCGTGGACTTTCCCGAAGGGAAATCCAAGAGCATTGCGAAGCAATGATCAAAGATCCGGTGGCAATGACGGAGAGGTCACACCTGTTCCCATACCGAACACAGAAGTTAAGCTCTCCAGTGCGGATGGTACTTGGACCGCAGGGTCCTGGGAGAGTAAGTCGTCGCCGGGTTCAGAACGAGCATGGCTCGTTTAGAAAAAGGTCTACACAGATTTGTGTAGACCTTTTTTTCTATTATTAATATGAATCCCCAAAGCTTGAAACGCCTCTAAATACTATTTAACTTGGTCATTGGCATTTAGTGATTATTATATTTCAATTTAATCTAAAGTATGATAAAATGATGTGAAAAACATGTTTGCCAAATTTTATGAATATTTCATTCCCTCATTAGGTGAGATATTAGGAGGAATTCTTGTGCAGTTTATCAATGCTCAATATAAAGTTATGAAGTTAGAAAATGAAGATAAATATGGCAGCGTTTTTATTGTTGAAGATATTTTTAATGCAAACATCGTAAAAAGAATGAGAGTTATTAATTTTCAGAAAGATACGAAAGAATTTATTTCTTTTATGAAAGAAATTTTTTATGATTTTGGAAGTATCATTCACTCTAATCATGCTAAATTTTATAGCTTTAATAAGATTTGCTATGCAGATGGGAAACCCTTTGTTGATAATAAATATTATTATACTTTTGAGCATTTTGATAGTGTAAATTTTTTTAAGCATATCGAGAATCTAAATTTTCAATCCAAGCTTGACCTAGCTGCTCAATTTTGCAGTGTTATATATTATATGCACTTAAGAAATTTTAACTTATGTAATATAAATCCAAATGAAATAAGACTAATAAAAAAGGATGATCAGCCTCTACTGAAGCTGGCATCACTTTTTTATCCTCAAGGCTCCGACCAAGCTATTATGATCGATAAAGATAATAATTATTTTAAAGCACCTGAAGTTTTATCAACAAAGAAATATACAGAAGCATCTGATATATACTTGATTGGTATCGTTTTATATCATATTTTTACTGGTGAAGATTTTCATAAAGCAGACTTTGAATCTTCTTTTAATGGTTTTAACCCCACTCCAGAATCTGAACTATATAAAATGAAGAAAATAATTAAAAAATGCACGGAGTTTAATCCTATTTTAAGGTACAAAACAGTAAATGATATTATTGAAAATATAAATGAAATCTTCCACAAGAAGTATATAACTATTGACAAGAAATATGTAAATGTCATACCTTATCGTACAAGACCTGTGGCAAGAAAACATAATATAGAAGCAGCTCTTAAAAATATAGATCAATTTATGAATGAAGATCAGCATAAGATTGCAACATTAGTAATGGGTGGCAATGGAACAGGAAAAAGTCATTTTTTGGTCTATATGGCGCGAAGAATTTCCATGGAGGGATTAGTCACATATCATAAACTTGCTGAAAAAGGCAGCTTAGCATATTCTGTAATAGCATCTATTATAAAAGACATATATAGGTATGCTGGAGTGGAAACCAAAGATAAGTATATGGATGATATCAGTAAGGTTGCACCACAAATAGCAGGTTTTATGGGACAAGATAATATAAAGAGGGTCGAAGGTGATGAAGATAAAACAAGGCTTATATATAGGCTTGCTAATTTTCTGATTGAATCAGCTGCAATGATTGGATTTGTTTTCATTATAAAAAATTTAGAATATGTAGATAGGGAATCCTTGTCTGTAATAGAATATATCATAAACAGCCAGGAGAAGACAAAGATATATTTCATTTTTTCTCTTAGCAATGAAAAGCTTATTGACGATGAAAACAAAGATAATCATATATATAAACTTATAAATTCTTTAAGAGATAGTGGTGGTATTGATAAAATAAAGCTCACCAATTTTAATCTAAATGAAACCATAGAATATATTAGTATTTTATTGGGGACAAAGGAGAAACCTATAGAATTCGCAACCAGCATTTTTAAAGAGACAGAAGGGAATCCCTATTTGATTTACGAGCTTGTTCATATGGTTCATAATAACGGATCGATTCGGATTAATGAAGATTATAAATGGGAATATGATAGTATAGATTTTAAAAAATATAAAGGTAGCCTTAGTATTGATGACATTACTTTGAATAAAATCAGTAATTTAACAGAAGCTGAAATCCAAATATTAGAAGTAAGCTCCATATTTAATTCAGCGGTTTCTATTGATATTATAGATGAAATGCTTGAGAAGAAAATAAGTTTAACCTTATATACCATACTCACAAGCTTGAATGATAGAAATATTTTATCGAGAAGAGTAGATGATTGGGGTTCTAATTTTGACTTTTATTCTGCTAATATTAGAAAGGTTGTTTATGATAATATTGAGGCTCATAGAAAAATTAAATATCATGAGAAGGCAGCAAATATTTTAGAAAATAAGTTTTTAAAAGAAAATAGAGAAAATAAGGATGAGTTAATATATCATATGATAAGGGCCAATAGGAGGGCTGAGGCTATTGACTACCTTATATCCTCAGCTGAAAGAATATTAGTATCCAACCTTGTACCACAAGCCATACATTTTTTGGAACAAGCTCTGGCGCTTTTCGCTGAGGATGTAATGAATACAAAAAAGGCAGTGGTATGTAAAAAGCTAGGTGATCTTAATAAGCAGCTTTGTAATTATGATAAAGCAATAGAATACTATTCTATTGGAGAGACCACTGCAGAGCTAAGCAAAGATAATAAAATTTTGGTGGATATATATATAAATAAATTTGATGCTTTTTATAAGATAAATGATATAAAAGCTTGCCTTCATTATGTTGCAAAAGTGAAACGTTTATTAAAAGTAGCTGACTATCCTGAAGGAGCTTATGAATTCGTTATTAGCCTTTATGATCTGATGATTTATAGAAGGAAATATAAATCATATGAAAATATATTAAATAAATGCCTAGAACACTGTATTGAAGATAAATACATATATTATCATGCCATGATTCTTATAAATTATGGTAGGATAGTACATATTAGCGGCAGACAAAATGAAGGACTTGAAAGCCTCTTAAAGGGCAGTAGAATATTAGAAGAGATAGGTGCTTTTGATAAGCTTCCTATTGCATTAAATGCTATAGGAAAGATATATCTTGAATATTATCATGACCTTCAAAAAGCTAGGGAATATTTTGAGAAATGCCTTAGCATAAGTGAAAGAATGAATATAGTTAGGCTTCTTGAATCTAGCTATAATAATCTTGCAGAAATATATAGAGAAGAAGATAGATATGTAGAGACCATAGAATATTATAACAAGGGCCTTGAAATTACAAAGATTTCGGGCAATAAATTTATACAAACATTACTTCAGCTAAACTGTGGGTTTGTATATCTAGAAACGGGAGATTATATAAAAGCCATAGAATATGCTGATGATGCAAGGGCATATCTATCTAAATCAAAAGATGTTGGAGATTTGACAGAATATTATTATGAGCTGCAAGCTACATTTCACTACAATATGGGAGACTTGGATAATGCAATAGAATATGCACAAGAATCTATTGATATGTGCACAAGCTGGGGCATACCTACAAATATGAATTCTATTTATATAAAAACCATAACTGAGTTCTATTTAGAAAAGATCGATTATAAAGAAGTATACAATTTCTGCAAACAGCTCTATGATCAGTATTTATATAAGCTGGGTAGATCTGCGTGTGCTAATTTCGCTGAGATTTGCATATGCAGAGAGAATATTATAGAGGGTCAAGAGCTTTATAATCTTGGATGGAGTTATAGAAATAAAATAGATACTACACTTTTACAATCAAAGTATAAGTATGTTGATGCGCTTTTAGCCACAGGAGAAAATAGACTGAATAAGCTCAATGATTTGTTAAGCAAATATAGTAATATAGAAGATAAAAAGACAAAATGTAAAACCTTTTATACTATTGCGAATTATTATTTTGAGCAAGAAAACTATGTTGATGCCTTAAGATATTATATATTTGCTTTGGATTATTTAAAGAAACAGGTCTATCAT
>JAUQXG010000322.1 GCA_030834765.1 Lutispora sp. | reverse complement strand
TAATGCTTCTCTAGCAACTTCTTCACTTACACCAGCTATTTCAAATAATACTCTACCTGGCTTCACTACTGCTACCCAATGTTCAGGAGATCCTTTACCGGAACCCATACGAGTTTCAGCAGGTTTTTTCGTTACAGGCTTATCAGGGAATATCTTGATCCAAACCTGACCGCCTCTTTTAATATATCTTGTCATTGCAATTCTGGCTGCTTCTATTTGATTGCTTGTTATCCAAGCCGGCTCTAACGCTTGTATCCCGAATTCACCATAAGCTATGAAATTTCCTCTTGTTGCCTTTCCTCTCATGTTTCCTCTCATCTGCTTACGATGTTTTACTCTTTTTGGCATTAGCATTTTATGCCTCTCCTCCTTCCATAACTACTTTCGCTGGTGCTTTAGCACGAGACTTAGCTTCAGGAAGAACCTCCCCTTTATATATCCAGACTTTAACACCTATTCTTCCAAAGGTTGTATGAGCTTCTGCAAAACCATAATCTATATCAGCTCTTAATGTCTGTAGTGGAATTGTTCCTTCACGATACCATTCGCTTCTCGCTATTTCAGCTCCGCCTAGTCTACCTGAGCACATAGATTTGATTCCTTTTGCTCCAACTCTCATTGTTCTTTGCATGGATTGCTTCATGGCTCTTCTGAATGATATTCTCTTTTCAAGTTGAGCTGCAATATTTTCAGCAACTAGTTGTGCATTCATTTCTGGAATCCTGATTTCTGATATATTGATTGAAACATTTTTTGAATCTATAAGTTTTTCTAAACTTTTCTTAAGCTCTTCAATGCCTGCTCCACCTTTACCAATTACCATACCTGGTTTTGCAGTATATATGTTCAGCCTAATTTTATCAGTTCTTTCAATTTCAATCTTTGAAATTCCTGCATTAAAAAGCTTTTTCTTTAAAAACTCTCTTATTTTATGATCTTCAACTAAATAATCCGCAAACTTCTTATCATTCGCATACCATCTAGTATCCCAATCTTTAATAATACCAACTCTTAGTCCATGTGGATTCACCTTTTGGCCCACCAAAATCCCTCCTTCTACTATTTTTCTTTCACTACCAATGTTACATGGCTTGTTCTCTTTAATATCCTTACGCCTCTACCCATCGCTGCTGCTCTAAATCTCTTAAGTGTCGGACCCTGAGTAGCGTAAACCTCTGATACGTATAAGTTATCAATGTTCATTCCATTATTGTTTTCAGCGTTGGCTACAGCTGATTTCAATAATTTTTCTAAAACCTCTGAAGCTGCTTTTGGAGTATGCTTTAGTATTGCAAAAGCTTCTCCAACCTTTTTGCCCCTGATTAAATCTATAACAATATTAACTTTTCTTGAGGATATTCTGATATGTTTAACCATTGCTCTTGCTTCCACAGGATTTACCTCCTTCCATGTTCCATGAACTTGTTTATTTTTTTTGCTTTGTTAGCCTCGTGCTTATTTAAGCGCTCCTGATCTTTCTGTATGATTTCCATGACCTCTGAAAGTTCTAGTCAAGGAGAATTCACCTAGCTTGTGGCCAACCATATCTTCCGTTATATAAACTGGAACGTGTTTTTGACCATTATGCACTGCTATTGTGTGTCCTACCATATCAGGGAATATGGTTGATGTTCTTGACCAAGTCTTAAACACAACTTTTTTGCCAGATTTATTTAATTCCACTATTTTATCTAATAGTTTCTTTTCAACATAAGGACCCTTTTTAATAGATCTACTCATTAAATTGCCTCCTTCCTAATTAGTGCAACACCATTTAGAAATCTAATCAAAATTTCGCTTCGCAAAACACTTGATTTATTATTTTTCGTTTCTTCTCTTAACAATCAGCTTGCTTGAAGCTTTCTTTTTATTTCTTGTTTTATATCCAAGAGTTGGTTTACCCCAAGGTGTTACTGGACCTGATCTACCTATTGGAGATTTACCTTCTCCTCCACCATGTGGGTGATCTACAGGGTTCATTACTGATCCTCTGACAGTTGGTCTAAAGCCCATGTGGCGCTTTCTTCCTGCGCTACCTAAGCTGATCAATTCATGATCAATATTTCCAACTTGACCTATAGTGGCTTTGCACTCAAGTCTAACCTTTCTTACTTCTCCTGAAGGAAGTCTTAATAGTGCATGGACACCTTCTTTAGCCATAAGCTGTGCAGAATTTCCTGCCGCTCTAACCATTTGTCCACCTTTGCCTGCCTTCATTTCAATGTTGTGTATCAATGTACCAACAGGAATGTTCTTTAAAGGCAGTGCATTACCGACTTTAACATCTGCATTTGGTGAAGATATGATTTTATCTCCAACTTTTAAACCATTAGGAGCTAGTATATATCTTTTTTCTTGATCTTCATATAGAAGAAGTGCAATGTTTGCTGTTCTATTTGGGTCATACTCTATTGTCATTACTTCAGCAAGCATTTCCACTTTATCTCTTTTAAAGTCAATGATTCTATATTTCCTCTTATGTCCGCCGCCTCTGTGTCTTACAGTAATTTTACCGTTATTATTTCTTCCAGCTTTACTTTTTAATATTTCAACCAGAGATTTTTCCGGTTCTTGTCTTGTTATTTCTTCAAAGGTTGAAACAGTCATATAACGTCTCGCTGGAGAAGTTGGTTTAAACTTCCTAATTGCCATTTTTTCCCCTCCTCTTACAATCCTTCAAAGAACTCGATAGCTTTGCTGTCAGCAGTAAGCGTAACTATAGCTTTCTTGAAGCTTGGTCTTCTGCCTTCATGTTGTCCCTGTCTTTTCATTTTGCCCATCATTCTTATGGTATTAACTTTCTCAACTTTAACCTTAAAAACTTCTTCCATGGCTTTTTTTATCTCAGTTTTATTTGCATTAATGTCAACTATAAAGGTGTATTTCTTATCCGCCATTTCATTCATGCTTTTTTCACTAATAACTGGTTTTCTGATGATATCGTAAGCATTCATTATGCGTACACCTCCTCAACTTTTTGAGCTGCTTCCTTAGTAATAATAAATTTATCATATTTCAAAATATCATAAACATTGATTGTATTCACTAATGCAGTCTTAACTCCAGGTATATTTCTTGCTGATTTTTCAACGTTTTCGTTTTTACCACCAAGAACTATTAGCACTTTGGAATCTACCTTCAAGTTACCCAACATACTAATCATTTGCTTTGTTTTAATCGCATCAAAGTTAAGATCTTCAAGCACAATTAAGTTATTATCAACAATCTTTGAACTTAACGCTGATTTTAAAGCTACTCTTCTTAATTTCTTAGGTAATGTGAACCTGTATGACCTTGGTTTTGGTGCAAATACTGTTCCACCATGTCTCCATTGTGGTGATCTTATGCTACCATGTCTTGCTCTACCTGTACCTTTTTGTTTCCAAGGTTTTATACCTCCGCCTCTTACTTCTGCTCTTGTAAGGGCTGATTGATTTCCTTGTCTTTGATTTGCTAAGTACATTTTAACCACTTGATGCATCGCTTCTACATTGACCTTTGCACCAAATATATTTTCACTTAATTCAAATTCGCCGACTTCATTGCCACTTATGTTATATAAAGCTACTTTAGGCATAGCACATCCTCCTTTCCATCCGCTACTTTACTTTTACGGTATTTTTTATCATTACTAGTGAGCCTCTTATTCCAGGAACTCCACCTCTTACAAGGATTACATTCTTTTCCGGATAAATTTTAGCTACTTCTAGATTTTGAACTGTTGTACGTTCATCACCCATATGTCCTGGTAGCTTTTTGCCTTTAAAAGTTCTTGAAGGGTCTGATGATGCACCCATGGATCCTGGAGCTCTATGGAATTTTGATCCGTGAGACATAGGTCCGGTATGAGCATTGTATCTCTTTATGGTACCTTGAAATCCTTTACCCTTTGACACTCCACTTATATCTACCTTTTCACCTTCTGTGAATATATCTGCCTTTATTTCCTGTCCTACTTCATAAGCTGCCACATCTTCAAGTCTTAGCTCTCTTAAGTATCTTTTTACTGCAACCTTTGCTTTTGAAAAGTGTCCTTTTAGCGGTTTCGTTACTCTTGACTCTTTTGCATCATCAAAACCAACTTGTATCGCTTCGTAACCATCATTCTCCTTCGTTTTCTTTTGAACAACTACGTTAGGAGTAACTTGGATTACTGTAACAGGAACTGCCTTCCCTTCTTTATTGAATACTTGAGTCATACCTATTTTCTTTCCAAGTATTGCTTTTTTCATTACTACACCTCCATAATTTACAGCGGACCGCTTTGCGGTCATACTAAATCATTCTCTTTGACTATTATTTCTAAAGTTTTATTTCAATATCAACGCCTGCTGGTAAGTCTAATCTCATTAAAGCGTCAACTGTCTTTGGCGTTGGGCTTAATATGTCAATCAATCTTTTATGTGTTCTTTGTTCAAACTGCTCTCTTGAGTCCTTATATTTATGAACTGCTCTTAGTACTGTTATGATTTGCTTTTCAGTTGGTAGTGGAACAGGACCTGAAATCTTCGCACCTGTTCTTTTTGCAGTTTCAACTATCTTTTCTGCAGACTGATCAATTAGGTTGTGGTCATAAGCCTTTAGCCTGATCCTAATTTTTTGTGTTGCCATTTTTCTTTCCCTCCTTCTATCTAATGCTTTGTTGTTCCATCAGTGAAACCGCTACTGATGTACACACCGCCGGGTGTGCTCTAATTTTTTTGTTGCGCACAAGCTTTTCAATCATGCTCGCACGCTTAAAATCAGATACTTCAGCAGAGTCGCCCGACTTCATGAGTCGAACACTACTCGGTAAGAATAACCAAAACCACTGAATTTATGGCAGAAATCATTTGCTTTGCAACCTCTTACTTCATCGCAAGCTAAGTTTCACAACTCTTATATTCTAATACATATTTTCTTGCTTTGCAATATTTATTTTTGAATTTTTTTAGGTTTTTTAACATTTTTTTTATTTTTATTCATATATTATACTTTGAAAGCAGAAATATATGGAGTAGAAATATATTCACTTATTCACATTTAAAATCTAACGTTGATATTATTACCATTTATTATAAAATTATTAATATGATTGACATTGGGTATTGAGATGGTTACTCTAAAAGTGGCAACTATAATATACTCTTTTTTACTTTTCTAAGGGGGTCTTATCTTTGAAAAAAAAGAATATTTATCTATTAATGGTTCTTGCCGCTTTCTTTTGGGCTGGTGCTTTTATAGCTGGAAAGCTTTCTGCTCCATTTATTCCACCTTTTACTTTAACCTTTCTGCGCTTTTCCGTTGCGACTGTTGTGCTTTATGGAATCATAAAATATAGAAAAGAATCACTATACATATTGAAAAAGGAAGATATCCCTATTTTTCTTTTTACTGGCCTGGTAGGAATGTTTGGTTATCATATTTTGTTTTTTTCTGCACTAAGGCTTACTACAGCCATTTCTTCTTCTATTATTGGTGCAACCAATCCTATTATAACCACTATACTTAGCATTATTTTTTTAAAAGATAAAATAACAAATAAAAGATTGATGGGGATCAGCTTATCTTTCATTGGTGTTTTTTTAACCATTACCAATGCAGATATAAATCTTCTAACTACATTAAACTTCAACAAAGGTGATCTTTTAATGATAGTAGCTGTTTTTATGTGGTCCTCCTATAGTGTATTCAGCAAATGGGTTATGCCTAGGTACTCCCCTATGACACTAACCTTCTATAGTTTTTTATTTTGCACTGTTTTTCTAATACCATTTGTTATTTATGAACAACCATGGACTTTGATCAATAGTATACCATATTATTCATACATTGCATCTATATATATGAGCATATTTGCATCAGTTATCGGATATCTGGTACAACAAATTTCTATAAAAGAGATTGGCCCTAGCAAAACTTCTATTTTTATTAATTTAGTACCTATCTTTTCTATTATTCTTTCTGTTTCTATATTAGGTGAAACAATAAGCTCTATAAAACTTTTAACTGCATTATTAATCATTGCCGGAGTTTATATTTGCCAAAAAAATTGATAAAAGAATATTGAATCAAGGAATAAAAAATAGAGGCTATACCAATTCGGCGCTTCATTTGCACGAAATCATGTATAGCCTCTATTTTCAAATTTTTCTTTATCTTATTATACTGCCGGACCTTTCTAATACAATTTGTTCCATATCTATAAAAAGGCTTTTCAATTCTTCCGGATATTTTTTTGTATCAGAGACTTCTTTCTCAATTAAAGTAAATCCTATTTTGATACACGTATTTCCATTTATATATAAGGTATTTCTATATAAATGCCTAGGCAGATCGCCATGGATGCCATTTCTGTTATCAATTCTAATGGGATTCACAATGCCGCCCTCATCTAAATTTTCAATGCTGCATATCATACTGTAATCATATTTGCCTTCTAAAAGCTTATCTATATCTAGCTTTATGGCTTCTCTTACTTTTATAAAAGCAGCCTCCTCTTTCTTTGTGGAAACGTTGATTTTTTCATTGATGTTTTTTAGTCCAATTGATACACCAAAGACTAGAAGTACAACCACAAAAATTCCTGCCATTCCAAGACGAATACTTTTAGCATTCCTCTTGGTAAACTTTTTAAAAGGACTATATAGCTCATATTCTATTTCCTTTAGTATGGTTTTTAATACTATATCAGCATTAGTATAAAGGCTTTTTTTAGTTTCCTTGTTATGAAATGCTTCTTTATCATTATTTATAAAATGGCTTTTTATTGCACTCTTATAGTCTAAATGGTTGGAGGAGCTTTTAAATACACCATCCTCAAAGGACCATAATATAAAATTGCGCACTCCAACCTTACCTGAATGAGCATATATATAGTCAATGAGTTCTTTATAGCTATATTCAATTTCATTCTTTGTACCACCGCTTATAAAGCCTAGGATTATTTTTTTATAATTGTCAGGATTGACATCATTAATAAAAAGTCTCTTTATCAATGATTTAATCTCACTGTTATAGATTTTTAGATGTGTGTCAAAAATCCTTTCCTTTATATTGTTTATTTCCTCAAAATGAGAAGCTAGAATAAAAGGCTGTATATCTCCAAGTATCATGCCTTTCTCCTCAGACTCGCGAAGCTTCAGGTATTCAAGCTTTACAATGTCTTCTCTTTTTAGCCTGTGTAAATCTATGCTGTCATATATAAGTCTATTAACTTCCATGATTATAGATTCACTATAGTCCGTATACAGCATCTTATGATCTGCTTTCTCATTCAGCCTATGAAAACCTTTAAAAAACTCATATAATTCTTTTCCTGCCATAAGCTTATCATCAGATTCGTTTATCACTTCTTCTATACGATTTAATGTATGTCTTTTAAAGAAGCTGCTGGATATTACCTCATGGGATACAGTACCCCAAAAGCTAATTTCCTTCATAAGCTCTTTTATTCCCTTTGTATTTTTAAATATATAGATTAAATAATTCTCCAGAACTTCTTCTACCTCATATTTAAAAATCATATTCATCAATTCTTTGAACAAATCCTTATTTTTCGATGCTATTTTAAATATCTGAAAAACATATTCTGAATCAGTAGATTTTTTGCCGTTCTTTATTGAAAGCAATACCAGAAAAGGTATATTCGTCTCCTTGCATCCCAGTTCGTAATATTTTATATAGGCTTTTATCGCTCTATGAGATGGTATATGGTCTTTATTCATCATATCAGTTTTATCTTTATGGCAAAGATCCATGAATATGTGGTTCAGTTCAGCTTTATCCTTTATATTTTTGCTATTTAGATAGATAAAAACACTTTCAAGAATTTCTTCTCTATTTTTTTCATATATGCTGTAATCACCTTTTCTTATATAATACAGTATGCTCAATTGGTCATAGCTTTCAATAGACCATTTTTTAGTCTGCTCCATATCCCAAAGAACTTTTTCACAGAACTTATAAAATTCAGCAATAAAATTTTCACTCATGATGTTTTTCCATGCAAAATCTAAATAACCATGATTGATATTTTCATTCATATTTAGCATTCTGTTTTGAGAAAGATCGAAAACATAATCTCTCTCCACTTTAGAGTCTCCCGCTCTTATGCTGCCGGCTTCTACAAAGGTGATATTTATATATTTTCTGCCTTCAGGTTCTCTTGAATATGTCATAAAACCCATATTCTTTCTAAGCTCATAAGGCAATCCAGCAAATATATATTTAAGCACTACTTTTGCATATTTTGATATATCTTTTGAAGCTACATCCAGAATGACATAGATCTTCTTCTTGCCGGACACTGACATAAATGCACTATAAAGCAGCTTCTTATATACTTCCTCCGTTATATTTAGCTGTTCCATAAGAACTTTTGGGGAAGCAAGGCTATCCTGTTGATTATCATATTGCAGCTCTTTCACTGACTCTATGCTCTTGCCTTCTTCTATATCATAGGCCGACAAAAAGTCTTTCGCAAATATGCATCTTTGAAAGCTTTCAACATATTCTTTTTTCTCATTGGCAGGTATGACAAAATTATGACTAAAAAATGTATTTCTAAGACCTGTGAAGTCTGCACCTATATAAGTAGTATTCCCTAAAACTAATTCTCCATTTTCAGTAAAAAAGCAGGTGAGACATTGGGGAAATTGACTTATATCCACTTCATCAGCATCCTCAAGGCTTTTAGGAGGATGATAGAAGCAAAAGGGATGAAGATATTTTTTTATAAAGCTATCGCTTAGCCCTGAGGATTTGGCTATGGTGTCATAACCCTCAGCAGATCGAAATATTCCTCTTCTTTCTCTTGTATAATATTGCTGCTCAATCAACTATTTCTACTCCCTTCTATGTAGCCAAGCCTGTAAAGCAGCCATAAAAACGGTTCATCTACCCTAACTGGGCTGACGGTACCTTGAATCCTTCTATTGACTGGATTGCTGCCTAAGGATGAAACAGCAAAAAATGCAGTATGGCTGAAATGTACTTCCAAAGCATCGTTGAAGGCTCTGTCTACTTTTTCTATGAATCTCTTGACCTCACCATTTATGTTCTCAAACTCAGTAAGGTTAAAGCTACCTTTATGCATTACATTATGAAATATATTGCTGTTTTCTTTTATATAATCTTCCTCACAAAGGATTTTTAGCATGTCACTTTTTGTAAGGACGATTGCTGTAGGTATGTCTGTCTTTCCCTTCTGCTGATGTCCTATAAAATTTTCAAAAAGGCTTATGATTACTTCCCTTGGTTCATCATACTTTGATGTAAATTCTCCAGGACTGTCTTCCTTCTTTATCTCAATTTTATTTCTTATGGTGCGTATCTGGAGAGGATCCACCAAAAACAAAATTCCTGATGAATTCTTTATATGAGCAGCAAATATATCCAGATATTCCTGCTCTACCATGCCTTCTCCTGCTACATCAAAAAATACTAAAGTTAAAGGTGGTTTGCTTTCGTCCTTGAATTTAAACTGAAACATCAGCGGCTCCTGCCTTACTTCCTTTTGTGTGGAGTCAAACAATACGCCTCTTTCATACAAAGGGTCTTCATAGACCTCTCTGAATTTTTTGCTCACCTCAACACTCACAGGCAAACATGCTGCATCAAAATTATATGCAGTAAAATTCTGCAGGGTATGTATCAATGAAGTCATATATACAGACTTTCCTACTTGAGATGCACCTACGATAGAAATAATATTGCTTGGAAATTTTCCTGCAGTGATAGGCAACTTATTATGACAGTGAGGACACAATCTTTTATCTGTAGAAAATCCATATCTGTCTGTTATTTCCACCAAAACGCCATCGGCGTATTTTTTGCTCTCTTCTGGTATCCTTTCAGGTTCCATAATTGCCTCAAGGTCTGGCAGTGGAGCCAGATTGAACTTGTTCCTGTAGTGGTTTAAGGGAATATCCTCTTGAAGCAGAAAATCCTCATCATCCTCTTTATTGTGCAGTGCCCTGAATACAGCCTCTTTAGGCGAGAATTTTTCAAAGCAGAAAGGGCAAACGATATCATAAAAGGCGGGTCTTTCTGCTTTCTTGGGTTTCGTTTTTAATGTATTCATCAAGCTATCAAACAGTCCCATATTAAAACCTCCTAACGACGTGTTAATTCATATATTTCACCATATTTTTTCCCATCCTCAAAAAAGATTCGTACATAGTCATCTTTTCTGATTTCAATTTCTGGAAATTCGTTTACTCCTATTTCAAAATCCTGATGAAAGGAGCAGCTCTTTCCATCTTCCTTGTGGATGGGGCTTCCTCCTGATTTAATGACATAGCATAAAACATCTTTTTTAACAGGAGCATCACATATGACTGTTATAATCACAGTCTTTATGCCACCAAATATTCGTTTCTTCTCTTTGAGAGAATAATATATATTGATTTTCCCTGTGCTGATGGATATTTTATTATCAATGCCATTTTGATTTATCATAAGAAGCTTTCCATTTTCTCTGATGCAAGGAAATATCCAATAGGTGCTCTTTTCTATAGAATCTATGGTTTTATGATAACCATAGAATTCTTTATACTCATCCTTTGTATAAAGCTTTGCATTTTCCTCTGTTATATGATGGATGGAAATATCTCCTTCTGCCTCACTAGCTTTATATATATATACACTGTCTGCACCATAAGGCCAAAGCCATCTTATTATTAACTTTTCTTTATCAATAAAATAGCTTAAATCTCTTATTTGTTCTACAGGCAATAGCGGTTCTCTATATTCCATTGAATCTCCTCCTTAAAAGCTGTTGGTTTCTTTTCTTCCTTTGGAAGCAAATGTGTCAGAGTCCAATGTCCTTTTTATTTCACTTCTTTTTTTGACAGTATGATTTATTTGGTTTGTCCCTAAAATCAATGTAAATAAAGTAAAAATACCGCCTAGGGATATATCAGAGATCAATCTGTGTATAAACCCAATCCAAGGGCTCAACTGGAACCCTATCTCAATGATCAGTCCCGCTGCTATTCCTGCTGCTGCTCCTCCAATAGCAAGACTCCTTGCTATGTATTTATTATCAAAAAGCAATCCTACGGAAAGGCCTATGAGTATTCCTATAAGAGATATAAACACTACTCTCATGACAGCATACAGCATTTTATAAGATGCTATGCCTGTCCGTTCACCCATGAGTAGTCTCAAATCCTTTTCTTTGTATACGCGGTCAAATATATTCTCTATTTCATCAATCTTGGAAACACTATAGTAATTGCCTCCAGTAGAATTGGATATCCTTTTCAGCATTTGTTCATTGCTGCCATCCATTCCTATTGTAAAAACAGGTATATTGGCTTTTCTATATGGTTGAATGGTATCTTTAAAGTTTTCAGCTAATCCGAAAGTATCATCTCCGTCAGAAAGGAGTATGACCATGGGGGCTCTGTCTGGTGCTGAAGTTTTCGTTATATGTGAAAAAGCCTCTTCCAGCACTCCCTTTATATTGGTTTGTCCTCCTGGAATACTATAGTCTGCTAGCTTTCTTTCTATTCCTTTTTTAAATTCCCCTGTCACATACATCATATCCTGAACACTCTTTGTATTGTCATCAAAAACGAATATGGCAGCTCTTTTTTGCTCATCCATCTGAGATACAAGGCTTTCAACAGCACCAAAACGCTTATTCTCACTGTCTGTTTTCAGCATACTGCCAGATATATCTATAAGCATCACTACATCATTTATATCTTTTACCTTCTGAAAATTTAATCCATAAATATATTGAAACAGCCCTCCACATAGAAACAGCATGACAAAGGTACAAGGTATCAGATATTTGAGAGAGCTTTTATAGTACTTGCTGCGCCAACTTTCGCTGTTTATCCTTGTAGAGAATATTTCAGCCATGATGCACATGATACCTATACAAAGGGCTAACACACCAAAATATATACCCATGAGAATGCTGCTTGGTATAATATAAGTAAACTTTACAAGAAGCCATTCTCCTGCAAGAAAACCTATAAAACCTCCAACCATACCAAAAAAGAGCATTAAAATATTAATCTTTCTCTCTAACATTATATATACACCTCCCAATACTTCTCTAGGTAACTCATTTTAATCTTAAAGGCATGTCCTTTAAAAGCCTGTTAACAAAATTTTATGACAGGCAGTCTTTCTTCTTTATCCTCCGCATGAAGCCTATAGCCCTGTTTCAAATAGGTATCATAATACTTGATACAGTTTTTTGCATATATTACATCCCTTATGGAAAACCCTCCCATAAGGTTTAATTTCTCAATACCACTTGTTCTTTTTTCATGAATACAGCCCAGCTTATATGTTCTTATTCCCTTATCTACGGAGAAAGCATATTTTATAAAATCACTTTCATAATTACCAAAAAGGTATTTCTCTTCATATCTGCATTTGGTCGTAAAGTTTAATATATATATGTTTATCTTTGCATTGTTTTCCAGTATATCATAAAGCTCTTTAAAGAGTTCTCTTTTGGATAGTATCTCTCTTTCATCATCGTATGTTATATTCATATTTGCTCTTTGAAGCAGTTCATCCTCAAAAGGTCTATCAAAGCCAGGAGTTGCAAGAATATATTTACAGCATACTTCAACCAATCTTTGAATAAGCTGATTCATACCGCTCTTGGTCATATCATATATATTTCCTAAAAATTTTTCCTCAAAATAAAAGTTATCTCCATATTTTTCTTTCAAGCCTTTTACAGCCTCATTGACTACAGTTTCATAATAATCAGCAATGTTTTGTCCAAGATACTCATCTTCTTGTCTGATATAACTTTCAAGATAAGCCTCTGATGAAGACAGCAGTCTTTCAAGATTGCCTATGACCTCTTTTATGGATTCATGAAATTTATATATGGCTGCCTCGTATCTTTCAATCAATTCAATTTTAGCTTCTAGTTTTAATATTTCTACCTTATGCCCATATATCTTTTGCAGCATATCTCTTTTCAGATCCCGCAATGCACTTTTCTCATTAAAAAATATTTTCTTTGTAGGAGAAGAATATATCTTTTCATGATATATATCTTCCAATTGATGATTCAGCTTTATAATTTCCTCATGGATGGATTTTTTGATCTTAGCAATTTCATCACCAATCATATTTTCTGATGTCCAAATATAGCCACAATACAAACCATATCTAGGATTTTTAAGAATTCTTGTGCTCAATTCATTTATTACTTCACGCTCTAAATTTAAGCAACTCACGTTTTTCCTGACAATTCTTTCATAATTGTCTTCAAAAAACTTAAAGCAGCTATCTCCATATAACGCTTTATGGGCATCACCCAAAGGCATACGCTCAAGCTGTGAAAAAGATACTTTAGATGACATAATACACATCATCTCATCTACCTTCAAAAAATCTTTGGTTATTTCTTCAATCATTGAATCAATCCGCTTTTTCTCCAAACCGATCTCTTTGATTACAAAATCTTTGTCACGATTTGCATGGTGCTTCATTTGTTGAAGCACCATATTATAAAAATTATAAAACACTGCTAATGCCATAGCGCTGCTAGGCCTCCTCACCTTGGATAACCCAGCAGATACATAGGAAGCTGCTGTAGCATTTGAGCTTATGCTATTTTTAAATTGGTTATTGTTATATAGCTCATTCTCAAATTCATAATTCTGTCTGTCCATATTCCTGTTTTTCAATAGACTTATATAGGAAATGATTTCACAATTTCTCTCCAAGGCATTTCCTAAAATCACTCCACCTTCATTTTTATCACTGATCAAATAGGTTAGATCAAATAGAGGAGTATTATGATTCGTTATATTGATTGCCACAACATCGTCCAGGACTTCAATGGGTGCATCAAAGCTAAAATTTTGACTTTGAAAATATTCCACCTCTTTGAAAAAGCTCATTGCAGCAGCACAAGAGTACCCGAAATCCTCGTGATTTTTTTCTGTAATCAAGGTATAAAGATCTGTGGAAACAAGTTTGAAATCCTCCTGAAGCTTCGATTTCAAAAGCAGGGTTATTTCGCTTATCAATATGTTCATTGGATCATCAGCCCTTGTTATTACAGCCACATTCACCTTTTCAAAACTGGAATATTCCTGTCCGCAGCAGGATAAATCCTGCCTTAACTGTCTTATTTCATGATTCAATTGAATAAGACGGCTTTTATCTTCGTAAAAGCATTTATGCACATTTCTTCTCAGTTCCTTATCGTCAATCTGGGGGCATTCTAATTGAAAGCTTCGTATGTTTTCATCATAATGAGTCTTTTGAGAAAATATATGGAGGAACATCACACCGCTGCTATTATCCCATTTCTTATATATATCATCTTTTACAAACTTTGCAGCTTCCCAGACCTTATCCCCTATAAATACAAATATGGCCGGATTAAAAGCTGTTCTTTGCTCATCTTTCCTATTCATTTTTTTATCCATCAAAGCTGAATATTCTTCTGCATATTTAAGAATCAAGTCTTCCATATATATCCTCCCCAGAGTGTACCAATGATCATTGCAGATTTTTCTTTATATCATGAAGCTTTATTAATACTTTTTTATAAAAGTCATATATATCCTGCCCATTGACCAGCTCATCTTTTGTATATTCAAGCTGCTCCTTATTCGCTGAAAAGCCTTCTATCATGGAAAGTATTTTTTCCAGCAGTGGTGCTGTATCTTCCGATGCACTAAACCTTTGCCCTCTTTTTTCTGCTTTTCTGATTAAATGAGCTTTTCTCTTTTCATCAAGAGCTGAAAGTTTTAGGAAAATCTCATATTCATAGTATTTCTTGATTTTCAGAAGATTTACAAAGGGTTCCCATTCTTCTTCATCTCCATCCTTGTCAAATACATACTGGACTCCTTTTTTACATATTGTATCTGTATACATTGCCTCTATAAACTGTTCAAGGAGTCTGTCCTGATTTTCCACTGCTTCAAGCAATGAAGAAAGCTCATTGACCTTATTCTCTAATTCCTCGTATTTTTTGACCTCCTGCCTTAAAAGTTTAATTAGTTCAGGTGAACGGATGAGATTTTCAATAGCATATTCTCTGCTAAAGCTATTGAATATATCCTTTTCCCCTTCCTCAGGAATTCCAGAAGTCAAAATATTTTTAAGTTCCCCAAGACATTTTCTTATTTCTGTAAAATTAGGTTGTTGATTAGGAAGCGTAAAATTATATTTCCCCAGAAGCTGATTCATTCCAAGATCTTGGGTAAACACGCACATAAATCTGTTATTTGTGCCTACTTCTGCTTCTTTTTCACGTATACAGCCAAGTCTAAAGGCTTTTTCAAACATAGCTTCTATATCTCCATTATGAGCCTTTATCCTCTCTGCAAAGTAGTTGTCTCCCCAAGATTTCTTGGGAATAGGAGATGGTAGCCACATCCAGTTATTATCCTTTGTTTGAACTAGATGTCTTCCCATCCCTTCTTTCTCTGTAATGGTTCTTTCATATGCTTCTTCATATATTTTAAGAGGTGTATATGCATAAAGAGGCACTCCATTTTTGGTATTAAGCCAGAATATTCTGTTCTTCACCTGGCTTTCTTTAATGGTGAAGGTGGATTTGCCCAAAGCATTTGTCTGATAGCTCCTAATGCCCTTTAGTATATTGGGCGCCTTGACAGGTACAGACACAAAACCCCATGATGGAAAATCCAGATTGCCGTCACTATTGCTTAGATTAAATACAGGTATTGCATCATCATCAAGCTTTTTAGCAATATTCCTTTCAATGAGCTTATCAATGAGTTCTCCTTCCCCATATTTGATCACTAAAAAATCTTCCATGGATTTGGTAATCAAATCCCCAAAACGATCTGACATGAATTCACTGATACATCCAACAATGTCTATTTCCTGTTCTTTTATCCATTTATCTGAGCTCTCTAAAAGCTCTCTTGCAAAGTCTCTTATGAGGTCATCTTCACCATTTTCTTCAAATACCTTGTCTATGGTTTTTACTACATCAGGTATATTTACTACATTCCAATAGTAGGTTTTGCTGCCTTTATACTCTATTTCTTTTCCATTTATCAATATATTTCCGTTGTTTTCAAATATCTGACTCAAGGCATTTAATACTTCTGTATATACTGCATATATTTTGGAATTTTCCTCATTCATCAAATTGTATAGATCTTCATAAAATTCTATGATATGACGTGTCCTTTCCTCTTCTGCTTTGGTCAGATATTCATTTATTTTAACTTCAATATAATCATTTTTCTTTTTTTCTTTATTTATGATAGCCTTTGCTGCTTCAGCCATCTTTTCATCTGCGGACAGCTTCAAATCTTCCTTATATTGAGGATATTTTTTTAAGGACTCCTTAATGGCTTCTATATAAGCTTCAAAGGTTTTCAGCATACAAAAGCCTGCCGAGCTATTGATAAGCCTCGATACATAAAAAGGTCCTTGATTTGGGTTTAAAAACATCCTGTTTACCTGTTCTTTAAACTCAGCCAAAAGCTCTCCTGGAAGCTGTTTCTTTACTTTTATATATTCTTCTCTAGCCTTTGACAGGTAATTTGAAAGCTCATTGTCAACGTTCACTGCTTGAGTTTTTATAACATTTTTATAGTTGAATCTTTCGCTGTGCTGATAGCCTGGCAGCACTCCTGGAAGGTTCTGCTCAAATCTTTTTACGATAGAATCTTTATCCATTCTGCCTTGTCTGATGAAATCATCTATGTCGTTCTCTTTTGGCGCAACCTTGAACATCTTTTCAATTTTTTTAAACAATCTGTATGCCAGATAGGTTGTGATCTCTTCTATAGGCAGTACAGCAGAGGATGCACCTATTATGTTATATTTATAATTCGCTGAATAGGGATGTGTCATCTGTGCAATATTGGTGTTTATATTGCTTATATAATCATGTATTGCAAATTCTTCTCCTGAATGTTTTTCCTCACTGGCCATAAAATTGGTTATATTTTCGGCAGTAACATTCATGCAGTAATCATAGGCATTCTCAAGAAGCTTTCCATCTGTATTTGTAGCAGAAATCAGATGGCAGAGATTAAACGGGGGCATAGGCGAGTCCACACTGAGCACATCTCTATATCTTTGCTTAAAGCGTTCTCCTCTTTCAGCCACATTCATCCAGTAGTCAAGCTCCTTTAGCGCAGCATAACCATTTTTCTTTATATAATCCTGGGTATGGCTGCTAAGGCTTGGGTTTGCAAGGTTCACATCGGGAGTAAATAGATATCCCAATGTGTTTACCCGATCAATACCTGCGCTTCCGAATCGTCTCTCCATGATTCCTCTGACCATATATGCAATGTCAAGATAGCAGCCACTTCCAGTACCTCCGGACAATCCGGTAAGTATGAATACCACCAACTTTTCGCTTGTTCCTTCAAGCAGTACATTTATTTTCTTGTCTATGCTCTTTACCACTTGAATGGCTTTTGTAAAAAGCAACAGCCTTCCTGCCTGCCTTACTCCATTGGCTCCGGTGATGCCATCTTCAACATTCAATTCCGGTGACAGCCATTCTGCGATACAAGAATCTATTATGCTCCTGTTTTGAAGTATGCTGCCTATCTCAGGATTTGACAGCAAAATGAGCTCATTCATAGGATCAAGTCCTATTCCTTTATATTTCTTATTTTTATCATGCTGATTTGTTTCTAAGGCCAAAAATTCAATATTATCTGGCTTTTCCTTTCTTCTTTTCGTTAGCTTATCTTCTGGCAGGTTGAATCTGCGATTTATCTGATATTTCAGTCTTAAAAGAGCATCAATTCCTGTACCGCCAATACCTATCACAAGCATGGGGTTATCTATTGTATCAACCCTTATTTTATCGCTTATAATTCCTCCGCCCAATTTCACATCAAGCTGTTCTATATGTTCCTTTACCATAGCTTTCATAGAGATCTCCTCCTGATAGTAATTAAAAATATTTATATATAATATTCAAGTATTATGCTTTTTGAAGTATTGGTCAATGTGATGATTATCCTGTCATTGGCCTTAATCTCATAGCCTTTTGAGGCATCTATCATCCTGCCGGATTTCTGTATTGTACAGGATGCATTGTTCTTCATGACCAGCTTATCACCTTTTCCGGCTGCAAATAAAATTTTTTCGGTTTCTTTGTATTCCGGCAGTAGCTGCAGCAATTGGTGCAGAGTTATCCTGCCTTTGTGCAGATCAAGACGTTTGTATTGAGGCGGATCAAGCTTTCCTGTATTTTCATCCTTTATTTCAAGCATCATCTGTCCCGGAAGTATTTTGTTTGCTCTCTTTATTGCAGGCAAAGCTGCTATGATGCCAATGACAAGCAGCAGCAAACCTATTGCAGAAAATAGCAAAGGCTTTGTCCATGCTATCAAATCTGGTTTCTCTTCGACATTCAGCACCACTGTCTGACTTTC